>NZ_JAFAVV010000672.1 GCF_019242285.1 Bradyrhizobium sp. | reverse complement strand
GACAACAATTGCCGTCATCGGCCTCGGCAGCATCGGCGGCGTCATCGCCGGCATGCTGGCGGCGCTCGGTCGCCACGACATCGTCGCCTGTGTCAGGCGGCCGATCGAGCATCTGGTGGTCGATCATCCCGACGGTACCATCGACGTCCCGATCCGGGCGCTGACGGACCCGAACGGCGCGAAACCGGTCGATTGGGTGCTGTTGTGCACGAAGACGCAGGACACTGAGGCGAGCGCGCCCTGGCTCAGGCGGCTGTGCGGCCCGCATACCCGAGTCGCGACGTTGCAGAATGGCCTCGGCCACGCGGCGCGGCTTGCAGCCCATGTCGGCAGCGCGACGGCCGTGCCGACCATCGTCTATTACAATGGCGAGCGTCTCGCGCCGGATCATGTGCGCTTCCGCCGCGCCGGCAATCACGATTTTGCGGTCGCGGACGATGCGGATGGACAGGCCTTCAGCGCGCTGCTCGACGGCACCGGGATGCGGCTTCTCGTGAGCGCCGATTTCAAGACGCTGGTCTGGCGGAAACTGCTGCTCAATGCGATCGCCAATCCGATCACGGCGCTGACCCTGCAACGACAGTCTGTCTTCCGGCGCGAGGGTGTGAAGGCACTCTGCCTGGCGGCCTTGCAGGAAGCCGCCGCCGTGGCGCGCGCCGACGGCGCAAGCCTTCCGGCCGACGAGCCGGAGCAACTGCTGGCGACGCTGCTCACCTATCCGCCCGACGCCGGCACCTCGATGTATTTCGATCGCCTCGCCGGGCGCGCGCTGGAGATCGACGCGCTGACCGGCGCCGTGGTCGCCGCCGGCGAACGACATGGCGTCGCGACGCCGATCCATCGCGTGCTGCTCGCGCTCGGCCGCGCGGTGAGCGACGCGCCGGCGCGCATCGCGCTGACGGCGCCGTAGAACTCTTTGGAAAGAGCCTTCTCCGCAGCCCATCCTTCGAGACGCCCGCCTGCGGCGGGCTCCTCAGGATGAGGACGTTTTTGCGGTGAGATCTTAGTCCCTCATGGTGAGGGCGCGGCGAAGCCGCGCGTCTCGAACCATGAGGCCCCGGTACGAGCCGGTAGGGTGGGCTAATCGTACTAAGTCACATGTATGGTGCTCTCGTTGAAATTCTTGAGCTTTTTGGAACGACCATATTTGCACAAAGACGAGTCGATTCAATGGCTTGAGTCTTCTTGTGACTCAGTACGACTAAGCGGCCCCATGAACGCAAGTACGCCGCGCGAAGGCAGGAGCGTGCCCACCATTCAAAGCCGTGCTGTTGATATGATGGTGGGCACGGCGCTCCGCGCCTTAGCCCACCCTACGGCTCCGCTCGAATGCGATTGCCCTGCCGCGAGCGGCGGGAGGTTCATTCACGCCGAGCGCGCCAGCGCGCCGTCGATCATGGCAACCGCATTGGCGAGGCCATAGACCGCGACGAAGGAGCCGAAGCGCGGGCCCTTCTCCTGGCCGAGCAGCACCTGATAGAGCATGTTGAACCAGTCGAGCGAGACGCCCGGCCGGCCGTCCTTGCCCTTCTTGGCAAGGTCGAGGAACGGCTCGCGGCGGCCGATCTCGTAGACCACGTTCTGGATGTCCTCAGGCGTGGAGTCCTGCGGCAGGCTCGACAGCGCATCGCGCAGGTCCTGCAGCGCCGCGCGCTCGCCGTCGCTCGGCTCGCGGAACCGCTTGGTCGGCGCGACCAAGTCGCGGTAGTAGTTGATGGCGTAGCCGACCATGGCGTCGAGCTTCGGATGGGTCTGAGGCGTCACCCCCGGACGGTAGCGGGCGATGAATCCCCACAACGTCTCGGCGTTCTCCGCGTTCGACGACGACACCAGCGTCAGCAGGAGCTGGAACGTCACCGGCATGTCGGCCCTGGGCGGATGGCCGGCATGGATATGCCAGACCGGATTGCCGAGCTGCTGCTTCGGCTCCTGCTTCGGGAAACCGTCGAGGAACTGGTAGTACTCGTCGACGTGGCGCGGGATGACGTCGAAATGCAATCGCTTGGCCGCCTTGGGCTCGCGATACATGAACAGCGACAGCGATTCCGGCGGCGCGTAGCGCAGCCATTCATCGATGGTGAGCCCGTTGCCCTTGGACTTCGAGATCTTCTGACCCTGCTCGTCCAGGAACAGCTCGTAGTTGAAGCCCTCCGGCGGCGTTCCGCCGAGCGCCGCGCAGATCCGCCCCGACAGCTTGACCGAATCGATCAGGTCCTTGCCCGCCATCTCGTAGTCGACGGAGAGCGCAACCCAGCGCAGCGCCCAGTCGGCCTTCCACTGGCACTTGACGCGCCCGCCGGTGACCGACGTCTCGACCTTCTGGCCCGTGTCCGGATCCACGTAGACGACTGTGCCCCTGGCGAGATTGCGCTCGATCATCGGAACCTGCAGCACGAAGCCGGTGGTTGGCGAGATCGGCAGGAATGGCGAATAGGTCGCCCGGCGTTCGGGCCCGAGTGTCGGCAGGATGATCTCCATGACGCGGTCATAGGCGGCGAGCATTCGCAGCAGCGTCTCGTCGAACCGGCCGGAGCAATAGTAGTCGGTCGAGCTCGCGAACTCGTAGTCGAAGCCGAAGTGGTCGAGAAACGCGCGCAAGCGCGCGTTGTTGGCGGCGCCGAACGACGGAAATTCATTCGAGAACGGGTCCGGCACCTGCGTCAGCGGCTTGCCGAGATGGCTCGCCATCATGTCGCGGTTCGGCACGTTGTCCGGCACCTTGCGCAGGCCGTCCATGTCGTCGGAGAAGGCGAGCAGCCTGGTCTTGATCCTGTCCTCGGTGAGCACGCGAAAGGCATGGCGCACCATGCTGGTGCGCGCGACCTCGCCGAAGGTGCCGAGATGCGGCAGGCCCGACGGTCCGTATCCGGTCTCGAACAGCACCTCGTCCTTCGGCTTCTTCTTCAACCGGGCCACGATCAATTTCGCCTGCTCGAACGGCCAGGCGCTGGATTGCTCGGCGAGCGCGCGAAGGTCGCTCGCGCTCATGGCGGATGGAAGATCGATCGTGGACATCTGAAGCAGGGTTCTCCGAAGAAACAGCCAGTATAGCCGTGATTGCGCAGGGTGGGCAAAGGCGCGGAGCGCCGTACCCATCATTGTTCAACGGCTGGAATGGTGGGCACGCTTCCGCTTAGCCCACCCTGCGCATCCCCAAGTCAGAACGGGCTCACCGAGAAATAGCGCAGCCAGAGATCGGTGTAGCGGCCCTTTTCCCAGACCCGGAACAGCGCCCAGTTCAGGGCCTGGCGCAGCAGGTCGTTGCCCTTGCGCACGGCGATGCCGATGCCCTCACCGAAATAGCGGCCCTCGACGAAAGGGCCGCCGGAGAAGGCGCAGCAATCGCCGGAATCGGTGCCGTTGACCCAGAATGCGAGTGCGATGCCATCACCGAAGATGAAGTCCACCTCGCCGCGCCGGAGCGCCGTGCGCAGCGTATCGTCGCTCGGATAGGAATGCAGCTCGGCGTCGGTGAACATCGCCTTGAGATAGGCCTCGTGCGCGGTGCCGGCGACGACACCCACCTTCTTGCCCTCGAGATATTCGGGCCGGATTTCCGCCATCACGCCATCCCTGCGTGACACGAACCGCGCCGGCGCCCGGTAATAGGGGTCGGTGAAATCGACCCTGGCGCGAAGCTGCGGCGTGGCCGCGATCGAGGCCACGATCGCATCACCCCGGTTGCTCGACAGCGCATCGAGCAGCGTCTCGAACCTGCGCATCTGGATGGTGCAGGTGACCTTGATCTCGTCGCACAGCGACCGCGCCAGGTCGACGTTGAAGCCGGACGGGTTGCCGTCGGCGCCCGTGTAGTTGAACGGCGGATAGTCGGTCTCGGTCAGGAAGCGGATCACGGTGAGACGCGTCAGGTCCGGCCGCTCGGGGCGGCGCCGCGGATCCCAGAAGCCGGGCACGGCCTGCGGGGCCGCTTCCACCCTGGGCGGATTCTGCGGCGGAGCCGGCGCCTGCGCCGAAGCGGCGGAAGGCAGGAACGCGAGCCCCACGGCCAGCATCGCGCCGGCGCGGAAAAGCCTGGTTCCCGAAGACGCTCCGACGCTGGTAAACAAGGCGGTCCGCACCGGCTCTGCCGCTCCCTTTGCCGCTTTTGGGGTGGGATGGCCTTATAGACTATCCGCCGGACAATTCGAGCGCCGATTGCCCTCAAGGCAAATGTCAAAGATACTTCTTCAGGTCGGCTGCGGCTTCCGCCGGAGTCCGGCTCAGGTTGAACGGCGCGACGAATTTACCGTCCCGATCCATCAGATAGGTCAGCGCGGTGTGGTCCATGGTGTAGTCGCCGTCCTTCAGTGGGACCTTCTTGGCATAGACCCGGTATTCGGACGTGACCTTGGCGATGGTCTCGGCATCGCCGGTGAGGCCCTTCAAATGCGGGTCGAAGCTCGACAGATAGTCCTTCATCGCGGCGGCATCGTCGCGCTCCGGATCGACGGAAATGAAGTAGGCGTTGACGCGATCGGCATCGCCGCCCATGGCGCGCAGGATCTCCGAAATCTCGAACAGCGAGGTCGGGCAAACGTCCGGGCAATGGGTGAAGCCGAAGAAGATCAGGGTCGGACGGCCCTGCAGGCTCGCTTCGGTAACGGTCGCCCCGCTCTGGTCGGTCAGCTGGAACGGCCCGCCGATCGCCGCCGGCGCGGTCACGCCGCGCACGCCGCCGAGCGCCCACAGCATCAAGAGCAATCCGACCAGCAGGCTGCCGGCAAAGGACGCCACGATCACCAGCGGTCGGCTGGCAACGCGGGTAGCGGCTGACGCGGTCTGATCCATGGCCGAAATTCCCTTCCAGTCCCGCTCACAGGCAGGCTGAGATGCCGGAGGCGATCATCTCGAAGAACACCGCGGTCCCGTAGTGAAACCACAGCGCCAGCGCGCCGAGCAGGATCGCGACGCCGAGCCCGCCACCGACCCAGGCAAGCACAAGCACCGCCCGGCCCCCATTTGAAGGCGCGGCGTCGGAGGATGGTGCGAAGACGGGCTGGCTCATCGTCCCAGAGATAAGGCCGAGGCCAACTCCGGGCAAGCGCCACGCGCCTCCATATGTTCACGTCATACGGAGGAAAACCGCCAATTTTAGTGCTGGGTTAGCGACGTTTTGGTGGCGGCGGCGGCCGCCGCGGGGGATGCCGACGCCTGGGCGTCGAGGTAGCAGGGCTTGTACATGCTCTGCAGTTCCCTGCCGCGCAGGAAGATCATGTGCGGGGTCAGGCCGCCGCGCGCCGAGATCCAGCGCCGCACCGCGGTCGGGTACATCGAGAACAGCATCTGCGTCGCCTCGGGATTGGTGATGGCCCGGCCGTTGGCACCAAAGTCCCAGGCGGCGTGGAAGCCCAGCATCGCGTGCGAGGTGACGCAGATCTTGTCGCGGGGAATTGCGCCGAGCACGATGGTGCAGGCCGAGGCGCACAGGCCGTCGATGATGACGGCTTCACCGGAGTTGCGCAGCCCCTGGTATTTGTCGACATAGGTTCCGATCCGGCCGCCGCGGTCATCGGCGATCCGGACCACGGCGTGGCTTGCCCCCATCTCCGCCAGCAACAGAACTGCCGTGAGCAACCCCGTCAGGAACCGCATGTCGAGCCCCAATGAATCCGCCGAATCCGTTCCGGCTGTCTTGTGTGATGCAGGCTCAGGGTGTTTCGAGATCGTGATTTTGTCTAGGCAGACGCCCCATTGGAAAAGAAATTCAACCGTGGTGTTGCCGGCCTGCTGCACCCGTGTGGCCGCGGGGTCTCAAATCGGAACAAGTCGATGATCGCGAGCATGGTCGAGGCGGTTTTGTGATGGCTTGTTGTCACACAACCTCAGGCAGAACAGAGATTCGGGATCCTGCCCCTGATTTTTCCTCGCCCAACAGGTATCTTCCGCCATGGCGTCATGCGAATGAGATCAGGACAGGACGCCATCCGGCTTCGCCGGCGCGCAACGGCACGTTTGACCATGGGTAGCTTGCTGCATTTGTCCCGACTGGCGGCCATGATGGCGGCCCTGTGCGCGTGTGCCCCGGCACGGTCGGAGACCATCAGCATCGAGGGCACGGCGCGGACCTATGCGGTGCAGCTCGCCGATGTCAGGGCCGCCCCGCTGGTCATCGTACTGCATGGCGGGACCCAGACCGGGCGGGACATGGCGACCCGCACCTCGTGGCCGAAGGTCGCCAGGCGCGAGCACTTCAGCGTGGTGTTTCCGGACGGGCTGAACCGCGCCTGGTCCGACCTCCGGTCGCGCGACGGCCGCATGGGCCGCACGCCGCCCGACGGGACCGACGATGTCGCCTTCATCGCAGCGCTGGTCGGCAAATTCGTCGGCGACAGCAGTGCCGATCCGAAGCGGGTCTATGTCACGGGGATTTCGAATGGCGGCGGCATGACCATGGCGCTGGCTTGCCGCCGCGCCGATCTGTTCGCCGCCGCGGCCAGCGTGGTCATGAATCTGACGGACGAATCCGCGGCCGCGTGCCATCCGTCGCGCCCGTTGCCGATACTGCTGATGAACGGCACCGCCGATCCGCTGATCCCCTATGAAGGCGGCCGCGGCAGCAGCTATTTCGCGGTCGACGGCTTCTGGTCGACGGAGCGGACGGTGCAGTTCTGGCGCCGCGTCAACGGCTGCGACGAGGCGGAAGAGAGCGCCACCGACCTTCCTGATGTCGACACCGGCGACGGCAGCACCGTGACGCGGATCGCCTCCCATTGCCCGGAGGGACGCGATGTCCAGCTCTATCGCGTCAATGATGGCGGCCACCGCATGCCCGGCAGCTTCTCCGACACGCGCTTTGCGCGGCTCGTGAACTACATGTTCGGACCGCAGAACCACGACATCGACGGCGCGGAAACCATCTGGTCGTTCTTCAAGCGGTTTCCGGCGGATTGAGCGCAAATTCTTCCCTCAAGAGGCCGTGAACCATTCGCGCAGCAGCGGCGGACGGCGCACTGAGCTTGCAAGGCCGGCCGGACGCCAGCTAGGTAGGAGCCCGCAGCAATCGGAGACTCCCATGAGCATCGAGCGTTTTGAAACCGGACCGCGCATGAGCCAGGTCGTCGTTCACGGCAACACCGTCTATCTCGCGGGCGTGGTTGCGAACAAGGCGAAGGGCGAAAGCGTCACCAGACAGACCGAGGAGATCCTGTCGATCATCGAGGGCCATCTGGCCAAGGCCGGCAGCGACAAATCGAAGCTGTTGTCGGCCACGATCTACATCACCGACATGAAGAATTTTGCGGAGATGAACGCGGTATGGGACGCCTGGGTCTCGCCCGGCAACACGCCGGCCCGCGCCACCGTCGAGGCCAGGCTGGCGGCGCCGCCCTACCATGTCGAGATCATGGTGACCGCGGCGAAGTAGCCGCGCGCCCGCGCACCTTAGAACAGGCGGATCACCACCAGACTGATCGCGATCAGGAACGCAAGCGACAGCGTCACCGCGGCAGTGACGCGCAGGCCGATGCGCGCCAGGAGCCTGAGATCGACATTGAGCCCGAGTGCGGCCATCGAGACGATGGTGAGCACGCCCGCAACGGACGCGATCGGCGCGGTCGCGCCTTGCGGGATCGCGCCCGCCGACCGCAGGCCGGCAAAGAGGAGGAACGCCGGCACGAACCATGGCACCCAGGTCAGCGCCCGGCCGGAGCGCCGATCGGCGCTGGCCGGCGTCGCATCGGCATGCCGGAACGCAAACGAGAGCGCGACGACGATCGGGCCGAGCAGCAGCACGCGGGCGAGCTTCACGAAGGTGCCCATCTGGGTCGACACCAGGCCGACCGGCAACGTCGCCGCCAGCACCTGCGGCACCGCATAGACCGTGAGCCCCGCCAGGATGCCGTATTGCGTGGCCGAAAGCGCGAACAGCGTGACCAGCAGCGGCAGCCCGATCACGGTGAGCACACCGAGAATCGCGGTGAACGAGATCGAGGCGCCGACATCCTCGCTAGAGGCGCCGATCACGGGCGCCACCGCCGCGATCGCGGAGTTGCCGCAGATCGAGTTGCCGCAGGCCACCAGGATCGACAGCCCGCGCGGCAGCCCGAGCAGCCGGCTCGCGCCATAGCTGACGCCGAGCGAGGCTGCGACGATGCCGACGATGACGAGCAGCAACAGCGAGCCGGATTTCGCCACCAATGTCAGATCGAGCGAGGCGCCGAGCAGCATCACAGCGAGTTCCAGGAGCTGCTTGGCGCTGAAGGCGATGCCGGCCTGCCAGGTCGGCGACGGCTTCCACGCCAGACGGATAAACATGCCCAGGAAGATCGCCAGCACCAGCGCTTCGACGTAGGGGTGCCCGATGCTGGCCGCCTCGATCGCCTGTCCGGTCATCGCCAGCGCCGTGAGGAGCGCGCAGAGCGCGATGCCGGGCAGCCGCGTCACGACGCCCTCGACCAACCGGGACGTCAGCGGGCGAACGGAAGCGGAATGGCCGGGCAAGCGATCTCCGAGGGCATTGGAGAATATTCTTTGCCTGAAGGGCCACTTCGCAGCTAATATCTTTTTTCATTGCCCCAATAGCTAAAGGTTATGTCTCTCAATCTCCATCTGTTACGCCTGTTTGCGATGGTCGCCCGGACCGGGAGCTTCTCCAAGGCCGCCGAGCTTTTGCACATCAGCCAGCCCGCGATCTCCAAGGGCGTCAGGGATTTCGAATTGCAGTTGGGCTGCCGCCTGCTCGACCGGACGCCGCGCGGGGTAAAACCCACCCGCGAGGGACAGGCGCTGATGAAGCACGCGGAGACGCTGTTCGCCGCCGAGCGGTCGGCCGAGGAGGAGTTGCGCGCGCTGCGCGGCCTCGACAGCGGCTCGCTGCGCATCGGCGCGTCGACGACGATTGCGACGTATTTCCTTCCCGAATATCTCGGCGCGTTCCACGCTCGATTTCCCGGCATCGACCTGCAGCTCACCAGCGCCAACACCCGGGACATCGCCTCCCTGATGCTGGCGCACGAGATCGAGGTCGGGCTGGTCGAAGGGCCGGTCGAGGAGGAAGGCCTGGTCGAGGAGGCGTGGCGGACCGACGTGATGGAATTGATCGTCGCGCCACGACACCGCTTCGCGCGGTCGGATACGCCGATCGATCCTGCCTCTCTTGCGGACGAAATCCTGATCGTGCGCGAGCCGGGCTCGGGATCGCGCGAGGTGATCGCGCAGACGCTGCGCGCGCATCACATCGAGCCGGCCCGCACGCTCGAGATCGGCAGCACGGAGGCGATCAAGCAGGTGGTCGCGGCCGGCCTCGGGGTTGCGATCGTCTCGGCCGCGGCCGTGAAGGATCAGCTCGCACTCGACCGCCTGCGCGCGATCGGGATGCGCGGATTGACGATCGAGCGGACACTCTGGAAATTGAAGACGCCGGGGCGGCTCGACGTGCCCGCGGCGATCGCATTCGACAAGCTGATTGCGCGGCCGCCTTTCGCCCCGGCGGCCGATCGCACGCCGGACTGATTAGCCGAGCACGCTTCGCGCCGCGAGCAGCGCGATCGCGGCCACGACGAAGACCGCGACGCCGGCAACTCCGAGGACAGGCTCCGCGGGCGGCAGCGTCGCATCGAGATGCGCTTCGCCGAACGGATCGGGCAGCTCATCGCGTGCGGCAGCCCTCTCGTCCAGAAACCCGTGGCGCGCAACGGCGCTTTCGCTGAGAAGTGTCATGGGAGAAATCTGCGGCCGCGCCGCGCAACTGGCAATGGAGAGCTATTGCAATCTTGCGGGCCTTCCTGGGAAATTCGTTTCCGCCGCGGTCGTGCCGGAGAAGATTCCGCCGCCCTGACCTCCGAGGTAATCGATTGGCGCCGTGACACCGCCGATCATGGGCGTGCCGTGAACGATCCGGCGCCATTGCAGGAGAGCATGACCATGACCGACATGAATTCGATCGCCCGCCGCTATATCGAGCTCTGGAACGAGCGGACGCCGAGCCGCCGCCGCGAGCTGTTGGCGACCAACTGGACCACCGATGCGACATATGTCGACCCGCTGATGAGCGGCGACGGCCCCGACGGCATCGACGCGCTGATCGCGGGCGTGCAGCAGCGCTTTCCGGAGTTCAGGTTCACCCTGATCGGCGAGCCGAACGGCTATGGCGACTACATGCGCTTCTCCTGGGGCCTCGGCCCAGACGGCGTCGCCGACAGCCCGATCAAGGGCACCGACTTCGCCGTGCTGAAGGAGGGCCGCATCCGCTCCATCGCCGGATTTCTGGATCAGGTGCCGGCCGGCGCGACGTGACGCACGACAGATGGCCGCGCGCAGATCACTGCCGCGCGCGGCCATCTCGACCGGCGAAAACCTCAGCGGCCGTATAATCCCGTCAAGGTCGTCTTCGCCAGCGTGTGGAAATGCAGGTCGAACCCGACCAATGCGGCGGAGGCGTTATGGTCCTTGGCATCAGGTAGTTTGTCGACGTCCACCGCGAACACCGTGATCTGATAGTGATGCGGCTTGTCGCCCTGCGGCGGGCACGGCCCGCCATAGCCGTCGGAGCCGAAATCGGTGCGGCTCTGGATCGCGCCCTTCGGCATCAGCTTCTTCTTCACGTCGCCCGCGCCCTTGGGCAGGCTCGTGACATTGGCGGGGATGTTGAACACGACCCAGTGCCACCAGCCGCTGCCGGACGGCGCGTCCGGATCATAGATCGACACCGCAAAGCTCTTGGTTCCCGACGGCGCACCGCTCCAGCTCAAGGCGGGCGAGACGTTGTTGCCGTTGCAGCCAAAGCCCTTGAACACCTGCTCGCCGGCAATGGTGGCACCTTCCTTGATGTCGGCGCTGGTCACGGTCAGGCCGTCCGCGCGGGCGCTGCCGGCCACGAGCAGGCAGAGGCCGGTCGCGGCAAGCCAATAGAATGATCTTTTCATCATGTCCGTCCCCATCCCGGTCATTACCACGTCTTGGCCAGATCTTGGTTAAGTCTTGCGCCCCGTCGCGCCGCCTTGAATCATTGAATGATCATGATTGGAGCGGGCGAAGGGAATCGAACCCTCGTATGCAGCTTGGGAAGCTGCCGTTCTGCCATTGAACTACGCCCGCGGCGCCTTCGTTCGAAGCATGATCCTCTCGGAAAACCGGTAGCCACTTTCCCTGATCATGCTTTCGGCCCCTCCTGCTTAGCCGAGACCGCGCCATCCGCCAAGCGCCTTGATGCAAGCACCTTGATGATTGACAGCGGCACGCGGGCGGCTACCATGGCGGCCCACGGTTGATACGACCGGCCGGTTGCACCCTTTCGGGACGGTGAACGTATCGAGCCTCCAAGGCCTCCCTTTGCCCGAGCGACCGGGTCAGCAACGCAACCACCTGACACGCCTGGTTCGCTCTTGAGCAGAGGACGTAAGACATGCGCGATTTTCGCGATGCCAAGGCCATGGCGCAGACGCTGCGCGAATCCCTGATCGACAAGACCATGACTATCAGCCACAGCGAGAGCCTGGAGCTGGTGTCGAAAATGCTCGGCGCGGCCGACTGGAACACGCTGTCGGCCCTGATCCAGTCGGGTCCGCGTGAGGTTTCGAAACCGCCCGCAAGCACCGAACGGACGCCGAGCTATCCGGCGATGCCGATCCGGGATTTCGTGCCGTTTCCGTCAGCGACCTTCCCGCTGTTCGTCGGCCGCGAGAAGAGCGTCCGCGCGCTCGACCAGGCGTTCCAGCGCCAGCGCGAGGTCGTGCTCGCGGTGCAGAAAGACTCCGCCGTCGACGACCCCGGCCTCGACGACGTGCACGAGATCGGCGTGCTGGCCGGCATTCTCGACCTCATCCCGATGGACAACGGCACCATGAAGATGATCACGCAGGGCTATCGGCGAATCGCGATCCGTAAATGGTTCGGCGAGACCGGCGCTTCCATCGCCGAGATCGCGGACCTTGCGGAAGGGCCGATCCCGGAGGCCATCGAGCTGGTCCGGCGGACCATCGATCATTTCCGCACCTATGCACAGATGCACGAGATCGACGTCGCGTCGTTCTGGCCGCTGCTGATCCAGGTGCGGGACCCCGGCCGGGTCGCCGACATGATCAGCCCGCGCCTCAGGGCGCCGTTGTCGGAAAAGAAAAGCCTGCTGGCGACGCTGGACCCGGTTGCGCGGCTCGAAAAAGTCCACGCATTGATCGCGGCCGATCTGCCGCCCACAGCCGCGCCAAGCGAACGTTAAGATTTCGCGTGCGCCCGATTGCGGCAATGTTATGATGTCTCCCGAGTTGGGGGGCGTCATGATCGGCTGTGGTTACGCGATCTTCGACACGGCGGTGGGCCGCTGCGGCATCGCCTGGAGCCAGGCCGGTATCCTCACGGTGCAACTGCCCGAGGCGCGCGAGATCGATACGCGACGGCGACTGCTGCGCCTGCATCCCGAGCCCCGCGAGCTGCCACCGCCGCCCCATGCGGAGATCGCGATCGAGGCCGTCACCGCCGCCTTGCGCGGGCGCGATGTCGATTTCGCCGATGTCGCGCTCGACATGGAAGGCATCCCGCCGTTCAACCGCCGGGTCTACGAGTTCGTCCGCGCCATTCCGCGCGGCGAGACGCGCAGCCATGACGTGGTCGCGAGCGCCCTGCGCGTTCCCGGCGCGCTGCATTCGGTGACCCAGGCGATCGGGAAGAACCCGTTCATGATCATCGTGCCCTGCCATCGCGTGAGGGCGGAGGGCGAGCACGCCGAGCGGATCTCGCCGAACGCCGGCGCCATCTCGCGGCGCCACCTGCTGTCGATCGAAGGCAACAGGCCGGCCGCCGGCAGGACGCTGTTCGACGCACTGCTGGTCACCCCGCCGCGCCTACATCACTGAATTTTCAATTCGGCGCACGATCTCGATCGAGAACCCGCCATCGCATCTCGCAGGCCGCGCCCCCATATCCTTGGTCATGACCTCGACCATCCTGCTGGAACGACCATCGATCACCGTCTCCGATTTCCGCTGCAGCGCCGTGCCGGGCGAGGCGCCCTATGCCGAGCTGCACCGCCGCCACTCGATCTCCTATGTGCGCAAGGGCGCGTTCGGCTACCGGTGCCGCGGCCGCTCGCACGAACTGGTGGTCGGCTCGATGCTGATCGGCGTTCCCGACACCGAATTCGTCTGCACCCATGACCATGTCTGCGGCGACGAATGCCTGTCGTTCTTCCTTGCGCCGGAGCTGGTGGAGGCGATCGGCGACCGCGCGCAGGCGTGGCGGGTCGGGGCCGCGCCGCCGCTGTCCGAGCTGATGGTGCTGGGCGAGCTCGCCCAGGCCGCAGCCGACGGGCGGAACGATATCGGCCTCGACGAGGCCGGCCATCTGATCGCTGCCCGCCTGGTCGAGGTGATCGCGGACAGGCCGCCTCAAAAGGCAAACGTCACGGCGCGCGACCGCCGCCGCGCGGTGGAGACGGCGCTGTGGATCGACGCCCATTCGAGCCGGCCGATCGAGTTGGAGGACATGGCGCGCGAGGCCGGCGTCAGCCCGTTCCATTTTCTGCGGCAGTTCTCGGCCGTGCTCGGCGTCACCCCGCATCAGTATCTGGTGCGCTCACGGCTCCGGCATGCCGCGCGGCTGTTGTCCGAGGACGACCGCGCCGTCACGGATGTTGCCTACGATGTCGGCTTCAACGATCTCTCCAATTTCGTCCGCACCTTCCATCGTGCCGCCGGCGTGTCGCCCTCGAAGTTCCGGCGGACCCCGCGTGACATGCGCAAGATTTTCCAAGAACGCCTCGACCTCAATTGAGTAGGTGATCGCCACGCTGCGCGAGGAGCGCAGGCAACCGTGGAGATCATCATGTACGACCATATCGGACTGAAAGTCGCCAATCTCGATGCCAGCGTCGCGTTCTACACGGCCGCGCTCGTCCCGCTCGGCCATGTGCTGTGCTCCAAGGACGAAAGCGGCGCCGGTTTCGGGCCGAAGGGCGAGCCCGCGCTGTGGCTCTACCCTCACAAGGGGCTGAAGAGCGCCGGTGCGCACATCGCCTTCCGCGCGCCTGATCATGCCGCAATCAAGAAATTCCATAGCGAAGGCCTGAAGGCCGGCGGACGCGACAATGGTCCGGCCGGACCGCGGGCCGATTACAGCCCGACCTATTACGCCGCGTTCCTGATCGATCCCGACGGCAACAATGTCGAGGCGGTGTGCACCTGAAAGGAGATATCCATGGCATCCATCCGCAAGGAAATTCTCCTCGATGCACCCGCATCCGACGTGTGGGACGCCGTGCGCGATTTCGGCGCGCTTCATACAAGGCTTGTGCCAGGCTTCGTGCTCGACACCAGGCTCGATGGCGAGGCACGCATCGTCACCTTCGCCAACGGCACGGTCGCGCGCGAGATCCCGGTCGATTGCGACGATACCAGGCGGCGGCTGGTCTATGCCGTGATCAGCGAGCGGGTGACGCAGCACAGCGCATCGGTGCAAATCATCGCCAGCGGCGACGCCGGCTGCCGCATGGTCTGGATCACCGATGTGCTGCCACACGAGGTCGCGCCCTATATCAGCGATCAGATGGACCTCGGCGTGGCCGCCGTGCAGAGGGCCTTCGCCTCTCGCGGCTCGCAAGCGGAGGTTACATGAACGGAATGTGATTTTCCTCACAGATGCACCTGCCTGCGCCGCTTAGAGCTGATAGGGTGCGTCCGGATGGCCCCGCGCCCGCGGCGCCGCGCACGCGAGGAGGACGAGCATGAAGGGTGCGGACAAGGTGATCTGCCAGGCTGCGGCGGTGCTGCTGCTGCTGTCGCTCACCTCGATGCCGGCAAAGGCCCAGTTCGGCTTTGGCGGCGGCCAGGGCGGCGAGGACATGATGACGCAGATGGCGCCGATGCTGGAGATGATGAAGGCCAAGATGGGCAAGCGGCGCTTCGCCATGATGATGCAGACCATGGGCCCGATGATGAGCAAGATGATGGAAGGCGGCGGCGGGTTCGGCAACATGGGTGGCATGGGCGGATTCGGCGGGATGGGCGGCGGCTATGTGCCCGACAGCATGGGCGTCAATCCCGGCATGATGGGCGGCGGCGATTACATGGGCGCGATCGGCGGCCAGGGAGTCAATGTCGGCGAGATCATGGGCATGATCGGGCCGATGATGCGGATGGCCAATGTCGGCGGCGGCATGGGCGGCAGCCATCACCGGCGCCACCGGCGGCACGACTGAGCTAGCCCGCCCGCTTGCGCGCAGTTGCGACGGCGCGGCCCTCCTCCAGGATGGCCGCGCGCACGCGCGCCTGACGAGTGGTGGCAGCCGTATCGCGCTTGGATCCCCAGCGCGTCAGCACCACGCTGGCACAGGACAGGGTGCCAAGCAGGGCCATCGACGAGGCCGCGAGCACGAAGAAACTCGAGGCGGTCGCCTCGTGTGTCGATAGCCACCAGCCGCCGATCGCGATGAAGCCGAGTCGCGCGCTTTGCGCCAGCACGGGACCCACCACCTTCGCCGCGCCCTGCGAGGCGAAATACATGCTCAGGCTGAGCCCGATGAAGGCATAGCAGGGCGCCACCGTGGACAGGTACTGCCGGCTTGCCGCGCGCACGCCCTCGTCCCGGGTGAAGAGGTTGACCCAGAGGTCTGGGAAGATGGCGATGATCGATGCGACGGCGCCCACCGAGATGAATGAGACCGTGCCCGCGGTCCAGGCGATGCGGCGGGCGCGCGCGACCCGTCCCGCGCCGATCGCCATGCCGATCATCGGCACCGAGGCGATGCCGACCGCGAACGACACCGAGGTGAGCATGAATTCGAGCCGCGCGCCGATGCCGTAGCCGGCGAGGATCGCGGTGCCGAACTGCGCCAGCATGTGGGTGAAGATCGAGATCGTCAGCACCGATTGCAGCGGCGAGAAGCAGGCCACGGCGCCGACCTTCAGGATGTCGAAGAACATCGCCCGCTGAATACGCAGGCCCCTGACCTTCGGCACGACGCGGGCGCGGCCCGAAAACAGGTACCAGAGCATCACCGAGCAGTTGATGGTGTAGGCGATCAGCGAGCCCGCCGCCACGCCGCGCATGCCGAATTGCGGGATCGGGCCGAGCCCGAGCCCCAGCGTGCCGCCCAGGATGATCTGGCAGGCCGCGGAATTGAGGATCATCACCGACGGCAGCTTCATGTTGCCGGTGCCGCGCAGGATGCCGGCCAGCGTATTCAGCACCCAGGGGAGCACGGCGCCGCCGAAGAAGACCTGCACATAGGCGGTGGCCTGCGCCAGCACATGGCCGCGGCCGCCCAGCACTTCCAAGAGATGCGGGCCGAAGATCAGCATGAACAGCATGAAGCTCGCGCCGAACATGATGCCGATCAGGAGCGCATGCGAGGCGAGCGCCGAGGCGCGGTCGATATCGCCGGCCCCCAGCGCCCGCGCGATCGAGGAGGCGACACCGCCGCCCATCGCACCGCCCGACATGGTCATGGTCAGGATCACGAACGGAAATACCAGCGCCATCGCCGCCAGCGATTCGACGCCGAGCCGGCCGATATAGGAGGTCTCGGCGATCACGACGCAGGTGCCCGCCGAGAGCGCGATCACGTTCGGCCAAGCGAGCCAGAGCAGCGTGCTCAGGATCGGGCCGTCGACCAGGGCATTCTTCGCCGGCGCCTCCGGCAATGGAAGCGGGCGGTCCTCCTCGTCGACGGGGATTTCGGCGACGCCGAGATCGGACATTTCCTCTCCCGCACACGGCCCTAAAAGGCAAAAATCGTGTGCCAGCTCAATATTCACGGCCCACGGCGCGCGCGGGAAATCTTTCCTAGCACGGCGGACGCCGATTCCGCCTGCGCGCTCCGCGCAAGGGGGGCCTGCCGCAGTGGACGTTGCTTCCTCCGGAAAATCGCCGGTCAGGTCCGGAAATGCTTCGACAGCTTCAGGCCCTGCGCCTGGTAGTTCGAGCCGATGCGCTGGCCATACAGCGCCTGCGGCCGCGCCAGCATCTTCTCGTAGACCAGACGACCGACGATCTGGCCGTGCTCGAGGATGAACGGCACCTCGCGCGAGCGCACTTCGAGCACCGCGCGTGCCCCTTCCCCGCCGGCGCCGGCATAGCCGAAGCCGGGATCGAAGAAGCCGGCATAATGCACGCGGAATTCGCCGACCAGCGGATCGAACGGCACCATCTCGGCGGCATAGTCCGGCGGCACCTGCACGGCTTCTTTCGATGCGAGGATGTAGAACTCGCCGGGATCGAGGATCAGACTGCCGTCGCCGCGCGCGGCGATCGGCTCCCAGAAATCCTCGACCGGATAGCCGGCGCGGCGGTCGATATCGACCACGCCGGTGTGGCGCTTGGCGCGGTAGCCGACGAAACCGTCGGCGTTGTCGCCGGAGAGGTCGACGCTGACCGCGACGCCGCCGGAAAGATCGGCGTCCTCGCTGTCGACCAGCCGCTCCGACTCTTGCAACGCATCGAGCTCCTCGGCATCGAGCACGGCCTCGCCGGTGCGGAAACGAACCTGCGAGAGGCGCGAGCCCTCGCGCAGCAGCACGGGAAACGTCTTCGGGCTGATCTCGGCATAGAGCGGGCCGTGATAGCCGGCGCCGATCATGTCGAAGCGCCGCGTGCCGTCGGCGATCACACGGGTGAACACGTCAAGCCGGCCGGTCGAGCTCTTCGGGTTGGCGGCGGCCACGATCTCCGGCGGCAGCGCGAGACTCTCGATCAGCGGCACGATGTAGACGCAGTTGGTCTCCAGCACCGCGCCGTCGGCGAGATTGATCTCGTGCAGCTTCAATTCGTCGATGCGCTCGGCGACGGTTGAGCCCGGCCCCGGCAGGAAGCTCGCCCGCACCCGGTAGGCGACATCGGACAGCCGCAAATCCAGACTCGCCGGCTGGATCTGGCTTTCGACGAACGGATATTCCGGCAGGATCAGGCCCGAATCCGCCATCGCCGCGATCATGCGATCGGGCAGGATGCCACTGGCGCCGGGAGCGAGCGTGAACGACACGTGCCGATCCTCGTGGGCGGACCCCGTCTGCTGAGAATAAAGCATTTCAGCCGTTAACCGATCGCCGCCTTGACGGAAAGGCCGCGGGCGAATAAGAGCATGACTTATCCCGTGGTGATTTGAGCCGGCCGGCTTGCAGCCACGTTAAATAAATCGCTAAACAGGCCGGGGACAATTGTGATCCCGGCCTCGAGGACGTTTTCCCAGGCCGGTTTTTTTGTGGCCACGTGCCTGCACGGCGGCCATGGAAGGAGATCACATGTCGAAAGCCGCCGTCCCCACCAACTACCGCCCCGAAACCCGGCTGGTCCATGCCGGCACCCTGCGCTCGCCGTTCGGCGAGACCTCGGAGGGGCTGTTCCTGACCCAGGGCTATGTCTACGACAGTGCAGAACAATGCGAGGCGCGCTTCAAGGGCGAGGACCCCGGCTACATCTATTCGCGCTACTCCAACCCGACGATCGCGATGTTCGAGCGCCGCATGATCGACCTGGAGGGCGCCGAAGCCGGCCGCTCGACCGCGACCGGCATGGCCGCGGTGACCACC
>NZ_JAFAVV010000358.1 GCF_019242285.1 Bradyrhizobium sp. | reverse complement strand
GGCTTGCGTCCATCCGAACGATTTCAAGCGGCTCGAGGATTTGCGCAAATTCCCTTTCACCAGCAAGGCGGATCTGCGCGAGAACTACCCTTTTGGCCTTTTCGCCGTGGCGCGCGAGAAGATCGCGCGCATTCACGCCTCCTCGGGCACCACCGGCAAGCCAACCGTCGTCGGCTACACCAAGGCCGATCTCGAGACCTGGGCCGCGCTCATGGCGCGCTCGATGCGCGCGTCCGGCGCCCGGCCCGGCATGCTCGTCCACATCGCTTACGGCTACGGGCTCTTTACGGGCGGCCTGGGTGCGCATGGCGGAGCCGAGAAGCTCGGCTGCGGGGTGGTGCCGATGTCGGGTGGCATGACCGAGCGGCAGGTGCAGCTCATCCGCGATTTTCGTCCCGACGTGATCATGGTGACGCCCTCCTACATGCTGGCGATCCTCGACGAGTTTCGCCGCGCCGGAATCGATCCGAGCGCCTCCTCGTTACAGATCGGCATTTTCGGCGCCGAACCCTGGACAAACTCGATGCGGACCGAGATCGAAGAAGAGTTCGAAATGCATGCGGTCGATATCTACGGCCTCTCCGAGGTCATGGGACCGGGAGTCGCCAACGAATGCGTCGAGACCAAGGACGGGCTGCACATCTGGGAAGACCATTTCCTTCCCGAAGTGATCGACCCCTCGACGGGCGATGTTTTACCGGAGGGCGAAAAGGGCGAACTCGTCTTTACTTCGCTCACCAAGGAGGCGATGCCGGTGATCCGCTATCGCACGCGCGACCTCACGCGCCTCCTGCCGGGAACGGCGCGCTCGATGCGGCGCATGGAAAAGATCACCGGCCGCTCGGACGACATGATGATCGTGCGCGGCGTGAATGTGTTTCCGACACAGATCGAGGAGCTGGTTCTGAAGGATGAGCGGCTCAGCGCCCATTTCGTGATCGAGCTGCGCCGCGTGGAGCGGCTCGACGAGATGACGGTGCGCGTCGAGGCGCGGCCCGGTGCGGACGATGCAAGCCGTGCTGCATGCAACAAGGATCTGGCGCACCAGATCAAGGCGCTGATCGGCGTCACGGCGACAGTGGAAACGACGCCGCCCGGCGCGATCGAGCGCTCGCTCGGCAAGGCGAAGCGCATCGTGGATTTGAGGCCGAAAAGCTAGGTGTGCGTCAGCAATTCGCGCTTTGGTCCCGCGATCCGCTTGTGCACATGCGTCATGAACGCCATGCCGAACAGCGGCGTCGCCAGATTGAGGATCGGGATCGACACGAACGCCGCGATGAAGGCGCCGGCAAACATCACGGTGCCGTGGTGCATCCGGCGCAGGCGCTTTGCGTCGTCGACGGAATGAAAGCGCATCGCGGCGAGCAGAAAATATTCACGGCCGAGCAGGAACGTGTTCGCCACGAACAGGATGAGAAATCCGATGCCGGCGAACAGCACGAACGGCAGCGCCACAAGATAAACGATCAGCGCCAGCAACGCGGTCTTGATCCCCTCGATTCCCGCGACCCAGACCGGCACCGCGACGCCCGGCGGATCGGCCGGGTAGTGCGTGTGCTCCACCTCGGCGGCGATCTCGTCGGAGAAGAAGCTCGCGACGAAGGCCGTGATCGCCGGCATGATGAAGATCGCGCCTGCCACGAGCCCGAATCCAGCCGCGATCGCCAGCACCCAGAGCAGCGCATGCAGCGGCGTCGCCATGCCGGGTCCGGTGACGCCTTCGAGGTAACCGGCGCCTTCGGCGGCCAGCCAGCCGAACAGCCGGTGCAGCCCGATGCCGAGCAGGACGAGCAGCAGGATCGCGAGGCCGACCGATTTCAGCAGCACCGTGCGGAACGGCGGCGTGAACATCTGGCTAAGAGCTTTGGCGGCATCGCCGAACATGCCGCAGAGGTAGTCCGCCTGTGCGAGTCACACAAGCGGCGCGATCATGCCGCAACGCGCCTGCGCCGCCGGCGTTCGACCGCAGGCACCAGCGTCGCCTCGTCCGCCTCGACGGCGGGCGCCTCGTCCTCCAAAGGCCGTGCCGGAAGGTCGGCCCAATGCAGGCTTTTATATTGGAATCCGTTCTCGATGGTCGGCTTCACCACGGCGAAATAGGGCGAGATGTCGAAATCACGCGGCGCATAGAGCGAGTGGTGGCGAATTTCGAGAAGCTCGCGCCGCGCCACGCGGCTCTTGGCGCGGGTGATTTTCGGCAGGATCGGGTAGCGCACCGACTCGAAG
>NZ_JAFAVV010000135.1 GCF_019242285.1 Bradyrhizobium sp. | reverse complement strand
AACCGGATCGCGTTCAAGACCGGCACCAGCTACGGCTATCGCGACGCCTGGTCGGTCGGCTTCGACGGCCGGATCACGATTGGCGTCTGGGTCGGCCGTCCCGACGGCGCGCCGGTGCCGGGCCTGATCGGCCGCGCCGCGGCGGCGCCGATCCTGTTCGATGCCTTCGCTCGTACCGGCCGATTGCCGGTCGCCCTGCCGAAGCCGCCGAAAGGCGCGCTGGTCGCCGGCAATACAAGGCTGCCGCTGCCGCTGCGCCGGTTCCGGCCGCTCGGCGAGCTGGTACGAACCGGCGGCGAGCAGGCCCTGCACATCCAGTTCCCGATCAACGGCTCGCGCATTGCCGTCGACCGCGCCGATGGCTCGGATGCCGCCGCCATGCCGGTCAGGGTGTCCGGCGGCAAATTACCCATGACCATGCTGGTCAACGGCACCTGGGTCGGCGAGATCGATGGCCGGCGCCAGCGACTGATCGATCCGCCCGGGCCCGGCTTCGCCCGACTGACCGTGATCGATGCCGCGGGCGCCGCGGACACAGTTGTTGTCAGAATACAATAGCTTAAGCCCAAACGGTTGTCGGAACGGTGGTTTCAGCGTATCGGAACCCCCATGGTCGAGACCTATGCCCGCCCCCGTTTCGGTGAACCGCGCGAGCCGAAGAACCTGGTCAATCCAGGCAGCCGGCTCGTCCAGATCATCGATTTCGCCACCGCGAGCCACGTCCGCGCAGTCGGCTTTCTGGTGCTGTGCGCGCTGCTCCTGTTCCTGCCCGGCTTCTTCAACATCCCGCCGATCGACCGTGACGAGGCGCGCTTCGCGCAGGCGACCAAGCAGATGGTCGAAAGCGGCGATTTCGTGGACATCCGCTTCCAGGACGAGGTCCGCTACAAGAAGCCGGTCGGCATCTACTGGATGCAGGCCGCCGCAGTCGAAACCGCGTCCGCGCTCGGCCTGCCCAAGGCGCGGCTTCGTATCTGGGTCTACCGCCTGCCGTCCCTGATCGGCGCCGTCGGCGCGACGCTCCTGACCTACTGGACGGCGCTCGCCTTCGTGACGCGGCGTGGCGCGGTCTTCGCCGGCCTCATCATCTGCAGCTCGGTGCTGCTCAACGTCGAGGCGCGGCTCGCCAAGACCGACGCGATGCTGCTGCTGACGGTGGTGGCGGCGATGGGCGCGATGGCGCGGGTTTATCTGTCCTGGATGCGCGGCGAGGATCCCGAGCATCCGCCCTGGAGCTGGCCGATCATCTTCTGGACCGCGCTCGCCGGCGGCATCCTGCTCAAGGGCCCGCTGATCCTGATGTTCGCGGGGCTGACCATCGTCGCGCTCGCGATCCTGGACCGCGATGCCCCCTGGCTGTGGCGATTGCGCCCGGTCTGGGGCGCGATGTGGACGCTGGTCCTGGTGCTGCCCTGGTTCATCGCGATCTACTGGCGCGCCGGCAACGAGTTCTTCTCCGACTCGATCGGCGGCGACATGCTGAGCAAGTTCGCCGCGCAGGAATCGCATGGCGCGCCGCCCGGGCTCTACCTCGTGCTGTTCTGGATCACCTTCTGGCCGGGCGCGCCGCTCGCCGCGATGGCCGCGCCTGCGGCCTGGCGGGCGCGGCGGGAGCCCGGTGCGCAATACCTGCTGGCCTGGCTGGTGCCGTCCTGGATCGTGTTCGAACTGGTGCTGACCAAGCTGCCGCATTACGTGCTGCCGCTCTATCCACCGATCGCGATCCTGACCGTCGGCGCGCTGGAGCGCCGCGTGCTGTCGCGTTCCTGGCTCGCGCGCGGCGCGGCCTGGTGGTTCGCCATTCCGGCGCTCGGTTCGGTCATCGCGGTGGTCGGCGCCATCATGCTGATCCGCCAACCGGCGTTCCTGGCCTGGCCGTTCATGGCCGCGGCGCTGATCTTCGGCCTGTTCGCCTGGTGGCTCTATGAGGACGGCCGCGCCGAGCGATCGCTGCTGAATGCCGTCACGGCCGGCATATTCCTCTCCATTGCCGTGTTCGGCATCGTCATGCCGTCTCTGACGCACCTGTTTCCGAGCGCGGAGATCGCGCACGCCTTGCGCAACGTGGCCTGCAAGGGCCCGAGGGCGGCGGCCTCCGGCTTCCAGGAGCCCAGCCTCGTCTTCATGACCGACACCTCGACGCTCCTGACCGACGGCTCGGGCGCCGCGGACTTCCTGAGCCAGGGCCCCTGCCGTTTCGCGCTCATCGAGCAGCGCACCGAGCGCGCCTTCGCGCAGCGCGCCGAGGCGATCGGGCTGCGTTACAACGTGCTGACCCGTGTCGAGGGTGTCAACATCTCGCAGGGCAGGGCGGTCTCGATCGCGATCTTCCGTTCCGAGGGCACGGAATGACCGCTCCATCCGAGGCCATGGAACGGCGCGGCTATGTCCCGCAACTGCTGACGCTCGTCTCGCAGTCGGCCGCGCAGCTCGTGCGCGCGCCGACGGCAACACAACGCGCGGCAGCGGCGAGACGGACGGGAAGACAGGTGCTTTGGCTGACGCTCGGCGGAGCGGCGGCCATCGCCGTGCTGATGGTCGGTTTCGACGCCATCGAGATCGGCCTGATGCCGCCGCGCGGGACGCCTGACCTTTGGCCCGTCCGCATCCTCACCGATTTTGGCAAGGACACCTACGTGCTGTGGGGGCTCGCGGCGCTCGTGTTGGTCATTGGCGCCGTTGCCCCGATGTCGCAACGAACGTCGCATGCGAAACTGCTGCGGCTCGGCATCCACGCGGAATATCTGTTGCTCGCGGTGCTGCTTCCGGTCCTGGTCGGCGAAGCGCTCAAATGGGCGGTCGGCCGCGGCCGGCCCTTCGTCGGCGGCAAGGCCAATGCGTTCAACTTCGCACCGTTCACGGGAACCGAAGCCTATTTCAGCCTGCCCTCGGCGCACGCCATCACGGCCTTCGCGCTCGCCTTCGCCGTCGGTGCGGTCTGGCCGCGCATGCGGATCGCGATGGCGCTGTATGCGCTCGCGATCGGCGCCAGCCGGCTGGTGCTGCTCGCGCATCATCCGAGCGACGTCGTCGCGGGCGGCCTGATCGGTGTGCTCGGCGCGATGGCGGTCCGATACTGGTTCGCCGTGCGGGAGCTTGGTTTTGTCATCGATGACGCCGGCAAGATCGCCGCTCGTTGAGGCGGCTCAAAAGGGTTGCTCGTGCTGCCGCCGGCCCATAAGAAGCGGGCGCCGCACCTTGCGGCCGACCATTTGCGCATGAGCGTTGATTTGCCTGCTGATCCATCCGTCGCGGTTTCGATCGTGGTTCCCGTCCGGAACGAGGCGGAGAACATCGCGCCGCTGATCGAGGAGATTTCGGCCGCGCTGGATGGCCGCTGGGCCTACGAGATCATCTACGTCAATGACGGCTCGACCGATTTGACCGCCGAGCGCCTGGCCGAGCAGATGAAGCTGCGGCCCAATTTGCGCGTGCTCCGCCACGAGACATCTTCCGGCCAATCGGCGGCCGTACGCAGCGGCGTGCGCGCCGCCCGCGGCACCATTGTGGCGACCCTGGACGGCGATGGACAGAACAATCCGGCGTTCCTGCGCGATCTGATCACGGCGCTTGACCAGGACAATGGCCGGTTCGGCCTTGTCGCCGGCCAGCGCGTCGGCCGCAAGGATACTGGATTCAAGCGATTCCAGTCGCGGCTTGCCAACAGAATCCGCAACGCGGTCCTGCACGACGGCACCCGCGACACCGGCTGCGGCCTGAAAGCCTTCCGCCGCGACGTGTTCCTGATGATGCCTTATTTCGATGGCC
>NZ_JAFAVV010000080.1 GCF_019242285.1 Bradyrhizobium sp. | reverse complement strand
ACAGGCTATTGCGATTTGCGATTCGGCGGGGATCGGCGTCAGCGTGGATACCAACCCCTACACGGTCTTGGGCGATACCGCGTGCTGCCACATCGCCGCGATCGCCCGCACGCCGTACCCGGTCGATTGCGAGGGGCACGTGAGCTTCCTCGACATCGGCACCCCGAACCCGTTCCGCGGCGGTATCACGTTCGAGAGCGCCCGCGCCAGGCTGCCCGATGCGCCTGGCCTCGGGGTGGACGTCGATTGGACCGCGCTGGCGGAGCACCAGCGCCAGCATGCGGCCTGAGGATCCGCCACCGTCGAAGCGCGCCGGCAGAGTACGGTCAATCCTGGTCACCGGCTCTGGGAGCGGCATCGGCGCGGCGATCGCGCGCAGGCTTGCGCGGCCCGGGGCCGGCATCCTGCTACACGCGCACACCAACCGCGAAGGGTGCGAGCTTGTCGCGTCGCAGTTGCGCGACGCCGGCGCCGAGACGGAGGTCCTGCTCGGCGACCTCGCCGAGCAGGAAACCGGCGGACGCCTGGTTGCGCGCGCCGTGGCGCGGTTCGGCGGGCTCGACGTCGTCATCGCGAATGCCGGGTTTCCGGACCGAAGGGAAATCGGCGTGCTCGACAGGGCCGGCCTCGACCACTGCCTGGCCGTGATCACCGGCGGGTTCTTCGAGCTAGTGAGCGCGGCGGAACCGTATCTACGGCAGGCGAGCGACCCGCGCGTCATCGCGATCAGCTCCCACAACGCGCATGTGTTTCGCAACGATTATCCGAACTATCCTGCCTCAGGGGCCGCGAAGGCGGGATTGGAGGCGATGGTGCGCGCGATCTCGGTACCGTTCGCGGCGTCCGGCATCACGGTCAATGCCGTGGTTCCAGGCCTGATCCGCAAAGAAGGGGATCAGCAATTCCTGAGCGCGGCGGAATGGCGCGATTTCGCGGGCAAGATCCCGCTCGGGCGCATCGGTGAGCCCAGCGAGGTGGCGGCGCTCGTGGCTTTCCTGGCCTCGCCCGACGCCTCCTATGTGACCGGCCAGATCGTGCACGTTAACGGCGGCCTGATCTGAGCCTCCGCCTTCTGGCTCACGAGGCGGGCTTGCGTCCTTCGCCGGGCCAGGCATCGCCGAGCCGAAAACCGTTCGGAAACGGGTCGGAGGGGTCGAGCACGTATTGATGGAAAGCGGTGATCCAAGCGCTGCCGGTGATGGAAGGCCGGATCGCGGGAATGCCGCCCACGTCGGTGACGCCGAGCACAGCGGCGATGAACTCGGTCCCGAGCAGGGATTCGTGGACAAAGGTCTCGCCGACCTCGATCTGGTTCCGTGCATGCATCACGGCGAGCCGGGCGGAGGTGCCGGTGCCGCACGGCGAGCGGTCGAGGCGGCCGGGCGAGACGATCACGCCGTTGCGGGAACGCTTCCCGCCGGGGCCGTCGCGCAGCGGAGCCGCGAACAGAGTCTGGTTGATGGTATGGATGTCGGGGTTTTCCGGGTGCACGGCGGGGACCTGCTCGGCGGCGGCGGCCTTGATGCGCTCGCCGACCTCGACGAGCGCGGCCGCTTCCGGAGGCACGACCTCGAAGCCGACTGACGCGGCGTCGACCAGGGCGTAGATCATGCCGCCGTAAGCCACATCGACCTTGATCGCGCCGAGCCCTGGGACCTCGACATGGCGGTCGAGCGCGAAGACGAAGGCCGGGACGTTGTCGAAGGTGACGCTTTCGCACTTGCCGTCGCGGCACTGCGCCACCACGGGAACGAGTCCGGCGGGCGCTTCAAGCGTCAGCCGCGTCACGGGCTCCTGCATGGGGATCATTCCGGTCTCCAGCAGGGCGGTGACCGTGCAGATGGTGTTACTGCCCGACATCGGCACGTAATAGTCGGACTCGATGATGATGAAGCCGACATCCGCGCGCTCGTCGGCCGCCGGCACCACGAGGTTGACGCACTGGCTCACACGGCCCCGCGGCTCCTGTAGCAGGAAGAGCCGGAGCCAGTCGTGCTTGGCTTGTAGGCAACGCATCTTTTCGAACACGGTCCGGCCAGGCACGTCGAGCACGCCCCCGACTATCACCTCGTTCAGCTCGCCGGCGACATGCACGCCGATCACGTTGATCATTCGACTGAAGCGCATCGCTCCTCCCTGCAAAATCTGGACACGTTCCCGGCGTCGTGCAAGAAATTACGTGCGTGCTTATCCAATAGGGGCGACACGGATGCACATAAACAGTCAGACGGGAGAGCTGCCGGACGGCGACGCACGGTCCAGAACCCTCGGCTGAGCAGCCGTGCTCGAGGTCGACTCCGTCTCCAAATCCTTCGCCGCTCTTCGCGCTCTGCAGGAGGTGAGCCTGCGCGTAGGAGGGGGCGAGATTGTCGGCCTGATCGGTCCCAACGGTTCCGGCAAGAGCACGCTGTTCGACATCATCACCGGCTTTCAGCGGCGCGACGAAGGCAAGGTCCTCTTCCAGGGAGCGCCGATCCACGCTTCCTCCCCCGATGCGATCGCCAGGCTTGGCTTGATCCGCACTTTCCAACATTCGGAAGGTGGTCAGCGCATGACGGCGCTCGACAACCTGATGGCGGCCGCGCGCAATCAGATCGAGGCCAACCTGCCGAGCGCACTGCTGTTGCTGCCGCGAGTGCTGCGGCTCGAGCGCGCCAATGTCGCTCGAGCCAAGGAGATTCTATCCCTGCTCGGCCTTAGCGCCATCGGCAACGAACATGTCGGCAATATCTCGGGCGGCCAGCGCAAGCTTGTCGATCTCGGCCGCATTCTGATGGCCAAGCCGCAACTCTGCCTGCTTGACGAGCCGACGGCCGGCGTCAATCCGTCGCTGATCAATGTGGTGATCGACACGCTGATCGTCATGCGCCGGGACGAGGGGATCACGCTGCTGATCGTCGAGCATAACATGCGGGCGGTCAGCGAACTCTGCGACAAGGTCTATGTGCTCGCAGCCGGCAGGGTCATCGCGGAGGGCACACCGGCGGAAATTCAGAACGAGGAGGCCGTCATTTCCTCCTATCTCGGCTCACGCCGCGCGGCCTACCAATGACGCCGCTCCTGCAGACCAGCGGGTTGCGTTGTGGCTATGGGGCCGATGAGGTCATCCACGGAGTGGATTTGGTGGTCTCACCCGGCGAGATCGTCACCATCCTCGGTCCGAACGGTTGCGGCAAGACGACCCTGGTCAAGGCGATCCTTGGCTATGTGCGCACGACAAAAGGCTCGATATCCTTCCGCGGCCAGGACCTCACGCGCCTGCGGCCGATCGAGCGGGTTGCGCGCGGCATCGGCTACGTGCCGCAGCTCCTGAACACCTTCAGGCCGCTGACGGTAACAGAAAATTTGGAGATCGGCGGCTATAGGCTGCGGCGGCAGGAGCGAAGCGCGGCGATCCAGCGCATGTTCGCGCTGTTTCCGCTGCTCGCGGACCGCCGGGGGCAGCGCGCAGCCACGCTTTCCGGTGGTGAGCGGCAGCTGCTGGCCATGGCGCGAGCGCTGATGGTCTCGCCGGAGATGATCATCCTCGACGAGCCGTCGGCCGGGCTGTCGCCGCTGCGCGCGGACGAGGTGTTCCAGCATGTGCGGGCCATCGCCGAGGCCGGCTTTGCCGTAGTTATCGTGGAGCAGGACGTGCATCGCGCACTGGAGGTGTCGGCGCGCGCCTATGTGCTCGTCACCGGGCTCGTCGCCATGCATGGCCCGGCGGCTGCGGTCGCCGCGGACGAACGGATCCGGGCGGCGTATCTGGGCGCCCGCGAGACATTCTCGCCAGGTCGAGTGGTGCATTGAGCGGGAATAGGGGGAGGCGAAGCCGATGGACGTCGTGAATACGAACAGGGCGGTGGAACGCCGTTCGATGCTGAAGGCGGCTGCGGCCGCCAGCGCGGCTGCATTGCCGTTTGGTACCGAAGCGCGAGCGCAGACGCAGGAGCCCGTCAAGATCGGCGTGATCATCGGGCTGACCGGATCGGCGGCGGTCGCCGGCAACGACAGCTACCGGGCGTTGAAGCTGGGAACGGAGGAGATCAACCGGGCCGGCGGCGTTCTCGGACGGCCGATCACCCTGATCGCCGAGGACGACGAGGGACGACCGAAGTCGGGCGTCGAGGCGGCGAACAAGCTCGCCGACGTCGACAAGGTCGCGGCATGCATCGGCGCCTATCAGAGCTCGATCGCACTGCCGGTCGGCCGGGTGCTGAACGAGAAGGGCGTTGTCTGGGTGACGGACGCCACCACCAATGACCTCAAGACGGTCGGCCCCTACGTGTTCAACACCGCGGGCATCGCCGAACAGGCCGTCGCGCTGGTTGATTTCGTCAAGTCCGACAAGCCGAGCGCCAAGAAACTAACTGGCATCTTCCAGAACAACCCGATCGGCCAGGACCGCGCCAAGGTCAGCGAGCAGCGCGCGAGCGAGCTCGGCCTCGGCTGGATTCCGGCGCTGCTCTACCAGCCCGGCGCGACCGACTTCCGCACCGAGCTGCAGACCATCGTCAATTCCGGCGCCGACGCCATCCTGACCGACATCTACGACAGCGACGCTCCGATCATCCAGCG
>NZ_JAFAVV010000948.1 GCF_019242285.1 Bradyrhizobium sp. | reverse complement strand
GTATGACGACTGAGTGTGGGATTTCCGATGGCCGACAACGACGACGTCCCGTTCAACCGCAACTTCCCGCTGAAGCCCGGCGTGGTCGACGAGGTGCGCCCCGGCGTGCGGCGCGTGCTCTGCGACAATCCGAGCCCGTTCACCTTTACCGGCACGGTCAGCTACGTCGTCGGCCAGGGTAATGTCGCGATCATCGACCCGGGGCCGGACTCGGAGGCGCATGCCGCGGCGCTGCTCGACGCGGTGCGCGGCGAGACCGTGACGCATATCTTCGTCACCCATACCCATCGCGACCACTCGCCGAACACGGCGCGCATCAAGGCCGCGACCGGTGCCACCGTCTATGCCGAGGGGCGGCACCGCGCCTCCCGCCCGCGCTACGAGAGCGAGAAGCACAACCCGGAATCCGGTGCCGACCGCGACTTCAGGCCGGATGTCGCGGTTGCCCATGGCGACGTCGTCGAAGGGGCAGGATGGCGGCTCGAGGCGATCGCGACGCCGGGCCATACCGCCAACCATCTCGCGTTCGCCTGGGGCGAGCGCAAGCTGACCTTCGTCGGCGATCATGTCATGGGCTGGTCGACCTCGATCGTGGCGCCGCCGGACGGATCGATGGTCGACTACATGGCCTCGCTCGACCGGCTCGCCGCGCGCGAGGAGCAGCTGTATCTCTCGGGCCATGGTCCGGAGATTCCGGAAGGGCCGCGCTATGTGCGCTTCCTGATCCGTCATCGCCAGGCGCGCGAAACCTCGATCCTGCATCGCCTCGCCAAGGGCGAGGCCGACGTCCCGACTCTGGTGCGCGCGATCTATATCGGCATCGACCCGCGGCTGACCACGGCGGCCGGCTATTCCGTGCTGGCGCATCTGGAGGATCTGGTGGCCCGCGGCGTGGTCGCGACCGATGGCGATCCGGTGATCGACGGAACGTATCGGATGACGACGGCTGCCGGCTAGGTCGCGCTTCGCGGATCACTGGCAGTACTGCTTCCCATTGAAGGTATGGCATCCGCCGTCGCCGGATGGCGCGGCGGCGGGCGGGCGTTCGCTCGGTTCGCGGCGCACGACGGCTTTCGGTTTCCGCGGCGGCGGCTCCGGGCGCTTCCTGCATGTCCCGTGCGAGTCCAGCACGGAATTGCCGTCGCAGCTGATGGGAATGCAGCGATCGCCGGCCGCCCTTTGGCCGTTGCCGCAGACCAGCGGACAGACCCGTTCGGGCCTGGCGCGCACGGCATCGAGCGCATCCGGGCTCGCCATCTTGACGTCGAACCTCGTGCCGGCATGCCGGTTGAAATTGTCGAGGGCCTTTTGCGAGGCGCCGTTCCAGCTCCCGTCGGTGGCGCCGGGATCGCAGCCGACCCGTTTCAGATGCGCCTGAAGCAGGCGGGCGATGTCAGCCGGGTCGATGGTGGCCGGGGGCGCGGAGGGTCGCGGGTCGGCGGGCGGGGTCAAGGCCGCGACCTTGGGCGGCGGCTCAGCGGGCGGCGGCGTCGCGCGCTTGACGGCCTCGATCTGCTGCTGGGCGTCCGCTGCGGCCTGTTTCTTCGCAAGCTCCACCTGTGCGGACGCATCGTCGGCGCGCTGCTGCGCTTCGGCGAGCTGGTGCCGGGCGTCGTCGAGCTCCCGCCTGGCCTGCTCGGCCAGGCGCTGCCGTTCCTGCTCGAGATCGCGTCGCGCCTGTTCCGAAATCTGCAGCTTGGCCTGCTCGGTGCGGCGCGCCGCCTGCTCTTCGAGCTGCTTCTTGAGATCCTCGGTTTTCTGTGTGGCCTGGTCCTCGGCCTGCCGCTTGAGCGCCTCCGCGCGTGCCCGGGCTCGCTCCGCGTCTTCGAGCTTGTCGAGCGCGGCATGGGCGAAATTGGCATAGATTCCGCTGCCGTGAACGGCGAGGAAGGCTTTCCAGGCTTCCCTGGTGCCGATCTGCGCCGTGAGCTCGTATTGCCGCCGCGCTTCGGTGTTCGGATCGGGCGGCGGCTCCTGCGGCGGCACCAGCGCGACGGCTTCGCCACCCAGTGAGCCATAGACGAACGGCTCCTGGCGGCCGCCCGTGCTTTTCAGCACCTCGTCCCGAACCCGGCCAAGCACCAGGCGGATATCCAGTCCCGGTGTCGGGAGCTGCCTCAACAGCGCGGTCGAGAACGGGCTATGGTCGCCGTCGCCATCGCTGGCGACGGCACCGGCCCTGGCGGCGAAGGCGATCAGGGTATCCGGGGTCGCGGGCTCGATCTTGGCAAGGCCGCGGCCGATCGAGCGCGTCGCCACGCTGCGCTTCATCTTCTCCGAGAACGGATTGTCGCGGCAGGCATCGAGAATGACCAGGTGCAGTCGCCTGGCGGGGTTGATCGCCTGCAGGATGCGGTCGAGCGGGATGGCCTCGTCTTCGACGTCGAAGTCGCTGACGAGTTTGGCATCGGCCGGAATGAGATAGTTGACGCCATCGACCTCGATCCCGTGACCGGCATAATAGACGACGGCCATGTCGGCATCGGCCGCGGTCTCGGCGAACGTGCGCACCGCGCGCCGCATGTCGGACACGCCCAGATCCTGGTGCAGCTCGACGGCATCGAAGCCGATCCGCCTGAAGGCATCACTGACGGCGGTGGCATCGTTGCCGGGATTGGCGAGCCGGGGAACGCTCTGATACCTGGAGATGCCGATCACCAACGCCACGCGCTTGTCGGCGAGCGCCTGCGTTGCCGTCGTCGCTGTCAGGAAAATCGACAGCGCAAGGCCGCACGCCAGATGAAATGGCGACGCCATACGACCCGGTCTGGCCATGGTGCGAGCTTCGCTCTTGAACATGCGGCCGCAATTCTCGAAAGATCTCGGTCTATCCAACGAACCGTTATTGCAATCTGTGAAGCCTGTCACAATCGGGCCGGCCGCTGCTCCGGTAGCCCGTTCTCGACGCAACGAAGTAGCTGTGGGCGATGATAAGGGAGGCCGTGCGGCCTTGGAAAGGAGGTCGAGGTCGATTTCCAGGCGCGATGGTTCAGCGATACGCGTGCCGATCGCCGTCGACCAACGGCGTGCAGCCAGCGGCATGGGGCAACGGCGCTGCCGCTTCAAATGGGGGGCACACACTTGCTTTCGAAATTCCGTTGCGTTCTTATGGTACGCCTTTTCGGCAACTTATTTACAAATGGGATTTCGAGATGAAACGTTTTCTCGTCGTCGCCCTCCTGGCGATTGCGCCGTTGCTTTTGCCCGAGGGTGTGACCGCCAGCAAGATGCACCCGGGCTACATGACCCACGGCAATTTCCGCGGCTTGAACGCCAACACGAATTGCCGCCGCCCCAGTTTCAACATCTGCCAGGGCTGCAACGTCGATATCAGGATGCGCGTGGCGGCGAATCGGCAATGCGGGTTCAATTTCCAGTCGCTCGGCCCGTTCGCCGGCCAGGAGGTCACGGTGCCGCCGCGCAACGGAACCTATAGCCTGGTCAACGAGAGCAAGGCCGTCTACCGGCCCAACACAGGTTACACCGGAAGGGATCATTTCGAAGCCCGGCTCTACTTCGAGGAAGGCAGCGGCAAACGCACGTTCCTGAACATGCGGGTGAATGTTCTGGTCGATCCCAACATGGAGAATCAGTCGCCTTCGCATTCTCCGTAGCACGGATCGGCTCGACCGGCGGGAGCAGACCGCTGCTGCGCGCTCGGTTCGCGGCGGGACACGGCCTTAGGCTTCTGCGGCGCCGGCTCCAGCCGCCTTCGGCATGCTCCCTGCGAATCCAGCACGTACCCGCTCTCGCAGGTGATCTGAACGCAGCGGTCGCCGTCCGCCTTCTGGCCTGTGCCGCAGCTCAACGGGCAGACGCGGCCGGCCTTGGCGCGCACCGCATCGAGCGCATCGAGGCTCGCCACCTTGATGTCGAAGGTGGTGCCGGCGTGCTTGTTGAAGCTGTCGAGCGCCCGCTGCGAGGCGCCACTCCAGCTTCCGTCCGTGCCAGCGGGATCGCAACCGACGCGCTTGAGATGCGCCTGAAGCAGGCGAGCGATGTCCGCGGCGTCCATGACGGGCGGGGCCGGCGGGGGCGGTGCCGCATCTGCCTGCGGATTCAGGGCGGCGAGGCGTGACTGCCGTGCCGCTTCGGCCTGTCGGGCGGCCTCGCGCCTGGCGGCTTCGATCTGCTCTCGCGCATCGGCCGCGGCCTGCTTCCTGGCCTGCTCGACCTGCGCCGCAGCCTCGTCGGCCCGGCGGCGGGCGTCGGCGAGCTGGCGCCGGGCGTCGTCGAGCTCCCGCCTGGTCTGGTCGGCGATCCGCTGACGCTCCTGCTCGAGATCGCGCCTGGCCTGTTCCGACATCTGCTTTCTGGCCTGCTCGGTCTGCCGCGCCAGTTGCTCCTCGAGCTGCTTCTTCAGATCTTCGGCCTTTTGCCTGGCCTGTTCCTCGGCCTGACGCCGGGCCGCATCGGCCCGCTCGCTCGCCTGCTCCGCGGCCTCGAGCTTGTCGAGCGCAGCACGGGCAAGATTTGCATAGGCCCCGCTGCCATGGACGGCCAGAAAGGAATTCCAGGCCTCCTCGGTGCCGATCTGCGCGGCGAATTCGTAGTCACGCCGCGCCTCGGCGTCAGGATCGATAGGTGGGGCGAGCTGGGGCACCAGGGCGACCGTTTCGCCGCCGAGCGAGCCGTAGACGAACGGCTCCTGCCGGCGATTGGTCGTCTTCAAGACTTCGTCCCGGACGCGGCCGAGCGCCAGGCGAAGATCGAGCCCCGGCGTTGCGAGGTGATTCAACAGCGCGGTCGAGAACGGGCTGTGCGCGCCGTCGCCGTCGCCGGCCACGGCACCGGCCTTGGCGGCGAAGGCGATCAGGGTGTCCGGGGTCGCAGGATCGATCTTGGCGAGGCCGCGGCCGATGGCGCGCGTGGCGATGCTGCGCTTCATCTTCTCCGAGAACGGGCTGTCGCGGCAGGCATCGAGAATGACCAGGCGCAGCCGCTTCGCCGGGCCTATCGCCTGCAGGACGCGATCGAGTGGGATGGTTTCGTCCGCGACGTCGAAGTCGCTGAGCAGCCTGGCATCGACCGGAATGAGGTAGTTGATCCCGTTCACCTCGATGCCGTGGCCGGCATAATAGACGACCGCGATGTCGGCGCCGGCCGCGATCGCGGAAAACTCGCGCACGGCGCGTCGCATCTCGGACACGCCGAGATTCTGCTGCAACTGAACGACGTCGAAGCCGATCCGCCTGAAGACGTCGCTGATCGCGATCGCGTCGTTGTCGGGGTTCGCGAGCTGGGGGACGTTCTGATACTTGGAAATCCCGAAGACCAGCGCCACGCGCTGGTCGGCCAGCGCATGGGTGGCCAATGTCAAGGTCAGCACGGCCGACAAGGCAAGGCAACGAAGCAGGCGATAGGGCAGCGCCATCATCCTGTCCGGTTGCTTCGATCTGGCCATGGTGCAGGGCTTTGATCCGCTCTGAAACGCGAGACTGCGTTGCCGTGGATATTCAAGCCCGTCACCAGGATGTCAACGGGAGGTACTTCAGGCCGTGTGATCCGGATCACTGCTCTCGAGCCGTGGTGCGCGATCGCGAACCTTCGGCGTCACTTCTTTACCGTTTTGGTCGCCGGGCCCTTGGCGACCGGGAGCTTCGGCGGCGGCGCCTTCTTGGCCGGCTTCAGGCTGTCGGAATCGGCGGCGGTGTTGAGATCGTCGATCAGCTTTGTCACCCGCGCGGCGTTGGAGCCCAGGTCGCTCTCGAAGTAGCGCGAAGAGGAGCGGATATCGACCCGGGAATCGTCGCCGTCGGGCGCGATCCGGATCGAGACGTCCTCCCGGAAACCCATGATCGGCGTGCGCGCCACCGCCTCGATGCGGCCGATGCGACGCGGCGGCTGCGGCGCGCGCTCGTCGATGACCAGCCATTTGCGACGGTTGACGAGCTGCAAGGTGATCGCGTAGGCGCGCTCGACCGGGATTTCGAGCTGCACCGGCTCGATGTCCGGATAGGCCTTCTGCTGCTGCTCGGCCGAGTACAGGCCGGCATAGACCGCGGTATTGGTGCCGTCGCCGTTGCGCAGCGGTGCCAGCGCCTCGAACCGTGGCGGGTCGATCGGGTCGGTGGTGATGTCGTGGATCGCCGGCAGCCGGCGGTACTGCACGGCGAGATAGGCAGGGTAGGCCAGCACCACCGCGTCGATCAGGAAGGCGAGCAGGATGCGCGCCATGCCGCGGGTGCCGTTCTGCCAGATCGCGGCGAAGGCGGCGAAGCCGACCAGGATCGAGAGCACGGCGCAGCCGAGCGCGCCGAAGAACGTCGCCAGCGCCGGCTTCATCTCCAGGAAACCAAACCGGACGATGAGGATCGACACCACGACCGCGACCACCGCGAACACGGCGAGATTGCGGGCCAGGTTCGCGAGGCTGGAGACGGGTTCCGACAGATAAGGAGCGGAAAACCTGCGGGCCATCCATGCTTCCGGTGTGGGTGGCCGCGGCCGGCTCGGCGGCAGCGGCCGGTCAGGGCTGACCTAGCGCATTTTCACGTCAGCTGTGAAGCGCATTATGGCGGCTTTTCGATGGTCGCGGGGAGGAGGCGGGTTACCGCGACATGGGGGCGCGGTTGGAAGCAGCCGTAATCAAAAGGCGACAGAGGTTCCGCTGGTTCAAAGGCGGAAGTGCGCTCCCTCTCCCGCTCTTCGCGGGGGAGGGTTGGGGTGGGGTGCCTCCACAAACACGGGAGCAAGTGGCTGCCCCCACCCGCCGCGCTATGCGCGGCGACCTCCCCCGCAAGCGGGAGAGGTGAACGAGTTTGCCGATAGAGCTACTTGGCGTAACTCGCGGCGTCGTTTGCTGGAGAGATACTACTTCGCCGCCAGCGGGCAGGCGGAGTCGGAGAGCTTGCCGAAGGCTTCCTCGCCGGACATGGTCTGCACCAGCTTGTAGTAGTCCCACGGATATTTGGATTCCTCGGGCTTC
>NZ_JAFAVV010000907.1 GCF_019242285.1 Bradyrhizobium sp. | reverse complement strand
TTCTCCAAGCCGCGCTATGTGCGACGCGATACCGAGCTCGACGGCGTCAGGCTGAAGAAGGGCGAGCAGGTCATGGCGATGATCGTGGCGGCGAACGCGGACCCTGAGGCGAGCCCGCATGCGGAGACAGTCGACCTCGAGCGACGGCCGAACCGGCATTTGTCGTTCGGCACCGGCATCCATTTCTGCCTCGGCCATCAGCTCGCGCGGATCGAGACGATGGCGGCGCTCGAGGCGCTGTTCACGCGCCACCCTAAGCTTCGTCTTGCCGTCGATCCCGCCGAAATCCGCTGGCGCCGGCCCCGGGCCTGCGCTCGATCGCGCGGCTGCCGGTCGTGGCGGCATGAACCGCCGCGTCAGTTCGCCACCGCGCGAAATTCGATGCCGTGCAGATTGATGGTCGGCGTCATGCCGTAATGGTTGGCGCCGAAAATCCGCATGCGGCGATCGAGCTCTTCCTTGCTGATGTCGAGCGGGATGTCGCAGATCGCGCGGTAGCCGCGACGCGAGTTCTTCTTCGAGCTCCAGTGCAGGGGGCCGGCCGGCAACGCCGACGCGTCGGTCGCAAGCTTCTTCGACAGCCGCCAGAACAATTGCGCCAGATGCGCATAGGCCAATCCTTCGAGGCCGAGCACGCTGATCTCGGCGGGGACTTGAAACAGCGCGGTCTCGACGATCGGCCCGGAGTCGACGCGCTCGGCCATCAGATGCACCGTGACGCCGAATTCCCGGGCCTTCTCGTAGAGCGCGAAATGCGCCGGCGCCCAGCCCGGATATTGCGGCGGTCCCGGATGGAAATTATAGGCGCCGTAACCGAGCGCGCCGAGTAGATCGGGCTGCACGATCACCGGGCTCGAGAAGGCGATCAGCCGGGCCCGCCCGAGCGTGGCTGGATCGAATGCGGCCAGGTCGTCGCGCGTCGATGCCGAATGCACGACGAGCTCCGGATTGTGGGCGCAAAGCAGCGCCGACAATGGACCCTGCTCGACGGCTCCCGTCAGCAGGATGATCGTATCGAACACGGCCAACTCCCCAACCCCGGCTTGCTCGTCCCCGCGTCAAGGTTTCGCCTTGGGCATTAAAATGCGCTTAAGGAGTTTGTTCAGAGGCATCCATCGTGGTTGGGGATTTGGCAACCAACGTCGACCAGGAATTCGTCAAAGTGGCCGAACCACGGTACGATCGCGAAGCAGCGATGCGGCGCGTCTCGCCATTAACCATGAAAATAACATCCGGCCGGGCGGAACCACGAAACCGTGAACGGCGTTGGCCTGCCGGTTGCGAGATCTATGACATGCGGCGAGTTTCCGATTGGTTCAGGCTGTTCTTGGGTGCGCGCTTGCTGGGTTCGCGGTTTCGACGCGTCTCCGCCGCACCATTGCCGCTTTCGACCGACGAGTTCGCCCGCCTGATCGCAAGCGGCAGGCCGGACGACATGAAACTCCTGGCCAAGGCGCTCTCCCGTAGTGCTATACTGCCCGCCGATTGATTGGCCGCGACGTCCCGATCGAGCGGTAGTATTGCGGGCCACCGTTCGGCAGGCTTGATGAACGGCGCGAATGTGCGCAGTGTCTGCGACAGATTCGGCGATTTCCGTTCGGGCAGCCGAATGTCCTGTCGACGAACGATATCTCACGATGAATGTCTTGCTTGGCCTATCGATGAGCCGGATCGTCGTGTCGTTGGTGGCCATGGTTGCGGTCGCCGGCGCGGCGCAGTTTCTCGTGGGCGGTCCATTCTTCCGTCATGCGCCATCGGCCGAGGTCGAGAAGGCGGGCGGCACGGCTGACGCCGCGCTACCGATGGTGTCGAAGCAGGTGCCGGCTGCGCTCGATCGAGGGACCTCCCCGCTCACGGCGGCCGAACGGCAGGCCAATGATCTGGCCGCCTTGTTGGGACCCTCTCCCGCGCCGGCTGCGGATGACGGCGTCCCGGCGTTCGACGTCGTCACCATCGACCCGAACGGCGAGGCCGTGATCGCGGGCCGGGCCACGCCCGGCGCCACCGTCGAACTGCTGCGCAATGGCGAGCCGCATGCTCGCGTGGTCGCCGATCCATCCGGCCAGTTCGCCATGACCCCGCATCCGCTTCCGGGCGGGACATACGACCTGACCTTGCGCGTCCGTCGGCCGGACGGCAGCGAGGTCACCTCGAAACAAAGCGTCGCGGTGGCGCTGGAGTCCGCCAAGGACCGGCCGACCGTCGCGCTGATGACGCCGGACAAGCCCACCGTCGTACTATCGAAGCCGGCGGATGCTGCGGAGACGGTGAGGGTGGATGCGGTGGACATCGGCCCGGGCGGCAAGCTTTCCATCAGCGGCCATGCCCGTCCGGGCGCCACGGTGCGGCTCTATCTCAACGACAGCTTTGTTGCTGCCGCGACAGCGGGTGCGGACGGACGTCTCGCCATCACGATCAACGAAGGCGCTGCGCCCGGCAACTACCGTGTCAGGCTCGACGAGATGGCGGCAAGCTCCGGCACGGTCCGCGCGCGCGCCGAGGTGCCGTTCGATGTGCCCGAGACGACGACCGGCGCGGTGCCGGCCCAGACGCCTGCGCCCAGCGGGCCGGAGCTTGCCGCGGCAGGCCCGCCGCAGCTCGCTGCTGCGCCGACGACCGTTCCATCGGACGGAGGCTCGCCGTCGGCTGTGGTCGTACCGAAGATCGCGACGGTCGCCGTCTCCCGCGGCGACAGCCTGTGGCATATCAGCCGCCGCGCGCTCGGCGTGGGCGAGCGCTATGCCGTCATCTTCCGGGCGAACCGCAAGCAGATCCGCGATCCCAATCTCATCTATCCCGGCCAGGTCTTCGTCGTTCCGGCGCGGCGGTGACGGGAGTCGTCCCAACCGGGGCCCCGCCAAGGTTATGTGCTTCGCCTGGAGCCGGTTCGTCAGCAAGGATTGGTCATCCGATTGTTTCCGTCGAAACAGCAGGGCGATCGCATCTGAGCACACTGGTCGTTTTCACTTCCCCCTGAAAGGTGTCGAACAGGGAGCGAGCCGAACCTGCACACCGGTGGCCGTCGTGCGCAGCAATACACGTGCCTGCTTGAATGGCTTGACCGGGAAGCTGTCAAAAGTCTACTTATGCAAGTGACAATTCCGGAGGGCGAGACACCCAATGGGCGGGCCCGATTTGACAGCCCCGCAAGGGATCATCGATGCTGCGTCGCTTCCGGCGCCGATGATGGAGATCGACCATGGAGGGCATGTCGGATGAAACCTGCCCCGTTTGACTACGTGGCGCCGTCAACGGTCGAGGCCGCCATCGAAGCGCTGGTGGCGGCCAATGGCGAAGGCAAGATCCTGGCCGGCGGCCAGAGCCTGGTGCCCTTGTTGAATTTCAGGATGGTGCGGCCGGCCGTCCTCATCGACATCAACCGCATCGAGGGATTGTCCTTCATCGAGCTGCGCGGCGACAAGATCGCGATTGGCGCACTGACCAGGCACCGTGCACTCGAGCGCTCGCAATTGATCGCCGAAAAGCTGCCGGTGATGAAGGCGGCGATGCGCCATGTCGCGCATGTGGCGATCCGCAACCGCGGCACGATCGGCGGCAGCCTGTCGCATGCCGATCCCGCCGCCGAGCTGCCGATGCTGGCGCTGTTCTACGGCGCGACCATCGTGGCGCAGGGCGCTTCCGGACGGCGCCACATCGCCGCCGAGGATTTCTTCGTCGATGCGCTCACCACCTGTCTCGCGCCGGAGGAGATCGTGGTCGAGATCGAATTTCCTTTGCTGGCGCATGACGGCTGGGGTTTCGAGGAGATGTCGCGCCGCTTCGGCGACTTTGCGCTGGCCTGCATCGCGGTGGCGATCCGGCGCGGCGGTGACGTGCTCGACGATCTGCGCGTGGCGGCAATGGGCGTCGGTGACACGCCGCTGCGGCTGAGAATGGTCGAGGATCAGCTTCGCGGCGCAGCGATCGACGGCAGCATGCCGGAACGGCTCGCCCAGCTCGTCTCAGCCAGTGTTTCGCCGAACAGCGACGTTCATGCTTCCGCCGACTATCGCAGGCATCTCGCCGGCGTGCTGGCGAAGCGGGCCCTGACGACGGCGCTTGCGGCGAAGGCGTGAGCATGGCCACGATCCGCGTCACGGTGAACGGCGAGCGATACGAGGAGGTCGCGGTCGAGCCGCGGCTGTTGCTGTCCGACTTCCTGCGCGACACGCTCGGCCTCACCGGCACCCATGTCGGTTGCGAGCATGGCGTCTGCGGCGCCTGCACGGTGCTGCTCGATGGCGACAGCATCCGCTCCTGCCTGACCTTGGCGGTGCAGGCCGATGGCTGCGAGATCGTCACGGTGGAAGGACTGGGCACACCGGATGCGCTGAACGGGCTGCAAACCGCATTTCGCGAGCATCACGGTCTGCAATGCGGCTTCTGCACGCCGGGCATGCTGATGACGGGCGAGGACCTGCTCAGGACATATCCGCTCGCGAGCGACGAGGAGATCAGGGAGGGCCTGTCCGGCAACCTCTGCCGCTGCACCGGTTATCAGAACATCGTTGCGGCGGTCCGCAGCGCCGCGGCCCAACGCCGGGAGAAGGCTGCATCATGAAGCTGAATTTCCTCGCCGCCGGCCGCGTCCGCATGAGGAAAAGCATCTATCTGCCCGACGCCGACCGCAGCGAGATGATCGACCTGCCCGTGAGCAGCGCACTGATCCGGCACAAGCAGGGCAACGTGCTGTTCGACACCGGCTGCCATCCGTCGGCAGTCGACAATGCCGAGGCGCGCTGGGGCGGGATGGCGAAGCTGATGAAGCCCCTGATGCGCACGGAGGAGACGCTGCTGCCGAGCCTTGCCTGTGTCGGCCTCGCGCCCGACGACATCGACGTGGTCGTCAACTCGCATCTGCATCCCGACCACTGCGGCTGCAACGTCTTCTTCAAGCGGGCGACGATCCTCGCCCATGCCGCCGAGATCGAAGCGGCCAGTGTCGAGGGTGCCGAAGCCAAAGGCTATCTGCGCGCCGAATGGGATCTGGGCCGGCCGATGGAAACCGTGACCGGCGAGAAGGACCTGTTTGGCGACGGAAGCGTGGTGCTGCTGCCGCTGCCCGGCCATACGCCGGGCTCGGTCGGCGCGCTGGTCAATCTCGACCGCGACGGTCCGTTCCTGCTCGCCTCCGACGCCGTCAGCCTGCGGCAGCACCTCGACACCGACATCCCGCCACGCAACACCGTGGACAAGGAGGCGCAGCTTAAGACCTACGAGGAGGTGCGGCGGATCGAGAAATCCGGCGCCACCATCATCTGCGGTCATGACGATGCGCAATGGCACGGCTTGCGCAAGGGCGCCGAGGGTTATGAGTAGCGACCGCCGCGCGCATCCGGAGGACGTGCTGCGGCCGCGCCATGTCGGCGCGCCGATCAAGCGCACCGAGGATCCGCGGCTGCTCACCGGACGCGGCGAGTACAGCGCCGACCGCAAGCCGGACCGTGCGCTCCATGTCGCCTTTCGCCGCAGCGACCAGCCGCATGCGAGGATCGCAGCGATCGATGCCGCGGCGGCAGAGAGTGCGCCGGGCGTGGTCGCGGTGCTGACGGCGGACAATATCGCCGACACGTTCAAGCCGCTGATTCCTGTCTCGCGGATGCCGAACTATTACGCAACGCCGATCCTGCCGCTGGCGGCAGGCAAGGTCCGCTACGTCGGCGAGGCCGTCGTCGCCGTGATCGCGACCTCGCGCTATCTCGCCGAGGACGCCGCGGAATTGATCGAGATCGATTACGAGCCGCTCGGCGTGCCCGCGTGTAGCGAAGACGCGCTCGCCGCCGACGCGCCACTGCTGCACGAAAAGGCCGGCACCAACGTGCTGATCGCGCGGGAATTCAAGAAGAGCGACGTCGCAGCCGATCTTGCCGCCGCGGCCGTGAGGGTCGGCGGCCGTTTCGAGATGACGCGCAAGGCGCCGCTCGCGATGGAGCCGCGCAGCTACACGGCGGAATGGGACAAACGCCGCGGCGCAATCACGCTCTACACCTCTTCCAACATTCCCGGCATCGTTCGCGACGCGATCTCGGACTCGCTCGGGCTTCCCGGCAGCCGGTTGCGGGTGGTGGCGCCCGACGTCGGCGGCAGCTTCGGCTCCAAAGGATCGCTCTATCCCGAGGAACTCCTGCTCTGCATCGCTGCGCGAAAGCTCGGCCGCTCGGTGAAGTACACGGCCGATCGCCTGGAGGACGTG
>NZ_JAFAVV010000248.1 GCF_019242285.1 Bradyrhizobium sp. | reverse complement strand
CTGACGTTCTTCAACACGCATGCCGGGCTTGCCGACAAGAGCACCTTCAAGCGTTTCATCGCCCCGCTGCGGCGCATCAAGTGGGTGGTCTATTGCAAGGCGCCGTTCGCGGGGCCCAAACAGGTGCTGCGCTATCTCTCCCGCTATACCCATCGGGTCGCGATCTCAAACCGCCGCCTCGTTGCCGCCGACGACGGCGCCATTGCGTTCCGCTGGAAGGACTACCGCGTCAACGGCCAAGAGCGCTGGAAGACCATGCGGCTTCACCCGCACGAGTTCATCAGACGCTTCCTGATGCACGTGCTGCCCAAGGGCTTCCACCGCATCCGCCACTACGGGCTCCTTGCCAACGCCAACCGGGCCGCGAACATCGCGATCGCCCGCGCACTCCTCGATGTCGTCCCGCCTGCCGCCGACCCGCACGAGCAACCGGATATCGCGACGGAAACGCCACACGCGCTGCCTTGCCCATGCCCACGCTGCGGCGCCCGTATGATCGTGATCGAAGTGTTCGCCCGCGGCTGTGAGCCGAGGTGGCGTCCCACGCCGGGCAGGATCGACACATCATGAGCCAGACCTCCAACCGGCCATGCAGCTGTCCTTTTCCGATGCGCTGGCTCCGCGCCGGCAGCGATCCCGCTCGATCCGCTCACGGCCTTCAACGCGCCGAGTGGCCGTTAGCGCACTCCGAGCCCGCGCTCAGATGCCCGTTCTACGCTCGCGGCGTCGCCTGCGCGTCCATCCGCAGGTCCCTTCCTCCCTCCGTGACGTTCACCACCAAGGTCGGCGCCCGGATCAAATCCCCCTAGCGCCCGCTGCCCTGCCGGTGCCAAACTTCCCGCGACTTCGTGCCTTGGCGCTTTTTGGACGCCGGCCACCTCAGCAAGCGGTGGGTCTCGTCATGCGGCATCCAAAAACCTGCACATGGACGGCTCCTTCCGCGCGACCTGACATCATAGTGTCACAGCCGCGACGGAAGCTTGCGCCACTGGAGGTGGCATGGCGGTCCTCATCGCGCGGCGAAGGATGGTCGTCGTCTTGGGCGCAGCTACGATCGCGTCGCCGGCAATCGCGTGGGCGGAAGCTACGAAGCTCGTGCATAGGGTCGGGATGCTTTCGCCAAACGCAGAACCCTCGGAAACCGAAAACGCGTTTCTTCAGGAGCTGCCCGTCTACGGTTACGTAGTTGGGCAGGACCTGCTTCTCGAATACAAGGGGGCGGCCGAACACGCTGATCGGCTCGATCAACTCGCGGCCGAGTCGGTAGCGGAAAGGTTCGAACTCATCTTTGCCTCGGGATCGCAAGCCACGCGCGCGGTGCGGCGGCAGACGAGTAGCATTCCGATAGTTACTGTGAGCAGTAATCCGGTCGGCCTCGGATTTGTGGAAAGCCTCGCGCGACCCGGCGGGAATATCACGGGCGTAAGCATTCTCGGCCCCGAGGTCTCAGGCAAGCGCTTCGAATTGCTAAAAGAGCTTGTGCCGGCAATGGTCAAAGTCGCCGTGTTTACGAATCCAAACGATCCGGGCTCAAAATTCTCGCTGACTGAGACTCAAGAGCTTGCTAAAACCATCGGGGTTGAGCTGCAAATTCTCGAGACAAGCGAGCCTGCCGATTTTGACAAAGCGTTCGAGGCGGCAACAAGAGAGTCCGCGTCGGCCGTTCTTCTGCTACCGGCGCCAATCATGAACTCCTCGGCCGATCGGATCGCTAAGCTCGCTCTGCAGAGTGGGTTGCCAACGCTGTTTTTTTCGAACGATGGTGTCAAGGTCGGGGGCTTGGCATCCTATGGTCCAAACCTCGTCGCCACCTATCGCCGCGTGGCGTACTACGTGGACCGCATTCTCAAAGGCGCGAAGCCGAGTGACTTGCCTGTCGAGCAGCCTACAAAATTCGATCTTGCCATCAATCTCAAAACCGCACGTGCCATCGGTCTTACCGTTGCGCCGACGCTGGTTGTGCGCGCCGACGAAGTGATCGAGTAAAGTGACCAATGTCAACACTCTTGGCCCATCTCGGATATTGACAGGTCCCAACAGGACTCTAAACGATGCTGGATGAAACTTCGGTGGCAGGTCAAAAAGGGCTGGGTATAACTAAGTCGAATCAATGCGTTACATTGAGCTACCGATACAGTCGCTTTTTCCGCTCTCCGAGAGCCTGCCTAATTTGCCTGTCAGACACGCGTGACTCAATCCCGACCGCTTCGAGAGCTTCGTTGGCGAACTCCGCGAATGCGCTGAGCTGACTTTTGCTGGACCGAAATCGTATCGTCGACGCCCTCTGATAATTACCGAGCTTGTGCCAGATGCGATCGACGAATCTCGCATAGTCGCGAAGGAGCGCCGGAGGTGCCCCGCGCGTGAACGAATGTGCGGGGGTTCGGAATTCTTCGGCGAGTTTCCTGAAAAGCGAGATGTCCGTCGGCAGTTTTGTCTCGATCGCCATTTCACATTTGCGCCTGGTTTCGGCATCGAGATCCTCTCAAAGCAACTGTGGGCTGGATTGTGTGCTCGGTTCTGGATTTACTCCGTCGCCCTCGAACAGCGCAGCGTAGGCGGCGTCGGCGCGTACCTTGGGGGAAAGGCCCGGCAAGGTGGCGGCAATCGCATCCAGCACTGAGAAGAATATGCTGGTGTCGAAAAAACCGCACGCGAGTGGGCGCAGTATAGATTGGTTCAGCAGATACTTGGAACTCGGGGGTAGCTGAGCCACTTCGCCGACGAAGGAATCGAGTCCTCGGCACAACTCTTCGCCGGCACGCTGACCTACATCGATACGACGGCGAGCCATACCTCTCCGAAGTTCTGCCAAATTTGCTAATGCCGCCAAATCCAGCGTTTCTTCTACAGCCCTTGCTGCTCGCGCTGTCTCGATCCCCTTCTTTGCGAGAATGGCCATCATTCGGCCCGAGGCCGAACGGACCATCTCTTGATCGAAATGAGAGCTGCGGAGGCTAAGTCGATCAGCGAAATGGAGTAAAATGATCGGGCTTATTGAAGGTGGCCCCGCGAGGGCCATCGCGGACATTTGACGTGCGCGCTGCAATCTCGCGCGCCTCTGTGGAGAGGTGGGGAACCCGGTGGGGCTGCTGCCTCCGCTGGTCCGAATCACGCTCATGCCGCTTTGAAGGGCACCACGCGCGTACCCGCCGCAACGTGTCGAGATAGTCGGCCCACCACTGCATCATCTTCACGCGCTCATCCCAATAGTCGCCGCGCGCATAGGCCCGGCGCACCGCGTTTGGTTCGATGTGCGCCAGCGCCGCCTCGATGGCGTTGACGCTCCATTTCCGCTTTCGTTGGCCAGCGTGGAGAACGTCGAGCGGAAGCCGTGTGCGGTGGCTTCCTCCTGCGAGAACCCGATGCGCCGCAGCGCGCCGTTCATGGTATTCTCGCTGATCGGTCGCTTCACGCTGCGCAGGCCCGGAAACACTAGGGTCTGTACCCAATTAGCATATTCTGATTCTATTGGGCCGAATTTGATTCGGCCCAACGTGGTTCGATGCGTAAAGGACTGTTCTGGCTTAGCGATAAGCAGTGGGCTCAAATAGAGCCGCACCTTCCTACGAACCAGACCGGCCCGGCGCGCAATGACGATCGACGCATCATCAGCGGTATCATTTATATGCTTCAGTGCGGGGCACGCTGGCGCGATTGCCCGCCGGACGATGGTCCTTACACGACGATCTACAACCGGTTCGATCGCTGGGCCAAGCGCGGACATTGGCAGGCGATCTTCGAAGCGCTCGCCCACTGCGGCAAGGACGGCGCGTGTCTCTGTCTATCGACTCCACCTCGATCAAGGCGCATCGCTCGGCAAGCGGCGGAAATGGGGGGAGCATCAACAGGCGATCGGCCGCTCGCGTGGTGGACGGACCACGAAAATCCACGCGCTGACGGATCGTAATTGCAGGCCTCGGGCATTTCATCTCACTCCGGGGCAAGACGCAGATGTTGCCGCGGGATTGGCCCTGCTGAAGCTCGCGCCACCCATGTCGACCCTCATTGCGGACAAAGCATACGATGCCGACGGCTTTCGCGCCGAGATCGTCAACCGCGGCGCCAAGCCTGTCATTCCAAACAAGTCCAACAGGATTGCGCTCCATCGCTTCAGCAAGCGGGCCTATAAAGGGCGCAACGTCATCGAGCGTTGCTTCTGCCGGCTCAAGGATTTCAAGCGAGGCCGAGCGGACAATCGTCTTGAGTCTGCTGATAAACTTTCTGTTTTTACGCACGCGATTTTGTGAGGCTTTTGGGCCGACGCGCCGAGCTAAAGGCGTTCACTCGGCCGATCCTTGCTGGTCGGGCGAATCATGAGAATTGGCCCATCGGAGAACTCAGTGTACCCGGAGGG
>NZ_JAFAVV010000922.1 GCF_019242285.1 Bradyrhizobium sp. | reverse complement strand
TGCGCCGCATCGAAATTGGCGCCGAACTGCTGGTAGGTCTGGATCTGCGTAATCAGCGCCTGGCTGGCCATCGCACCACCGGTCGCGACCTTCTGAAGCGTCGCGTTGATGGTGTTGGCCTCGGAGAGGAAGGCTGCCCAGAAATTGGTCTGCGCCTGGTTGTCCTGAAACTTCGTGACCGTTCCCATCAATCCGCCCGGCATTTCGGCAAACCCGCCGATATGCCCCGCAGCGCCGTCGCCGCCGGCCGCCGTGTTCAGGGCGGCGTCGTTCTGCACGATGTCGATGATGTCGAGCAGATTGTCCGCGGTGCCGCGCAGCCCGGTGGCAGTGCCAGCGGCTTCCGCGCCGTCGTACTTCTCGAGTTGGAGCTGAATCTGCTGGCCTACGGTCTGCAGATGGATCGTGGTCAGCGCCGCGGCGTTTGCGGTCTCACCGGCCTCGATATGGGCGAGCATGGTCTTGTTGTTCAAGATAGCGGCGACCCCTTGCTGCACCGCGGTCAGGTCGGTTGTGATTTCACCGAGGTTTGCGGCATTGATACCGCCGAGGGCGAGATCGGCCGCCGCGTTGAAGACCGTTCCGACCGCCTGCAGGCTCGTACCCGCGGTCGCTGCCGCCACCGAGGCCGGATCGTCGGCTCCGGATGGAGTTGACTGGAACGCCACGTCCTTCGCACCGGTCGTTGCCATGAAGGTGACGTTGTTGAGGGCTGAGGACAGATGCGCGTCGTTGTGGATTTCCTGCAGGATCTCGTTCTGCACGGCATGCAGCGTTTGGTCGGCCGCCGATAGCGTCGCCGCATTGGTGGTCTGCGGCGCAGTATTAATCAGCGTGGTCAACTCGCCGCTGACGCTATGGAGCACAGCAGTGTCCGTCGCGTTCAGCGTGAACGCCTTCCCACCGAGCGTGACCTGGCCGGGATTGGCGAGCATCGCGTTGACATCGTTCTGCACCGCATGAAGGTCGGTTATGTAGCTGCCGAGGAACGGATTCTGATTGCCGCTGCCCGACAGATTGAAAAGACCCGAGGACGCGCGGATCGCATCGTTGAAGACGACGCCGGCCTGCACCAAATCCGTCGATTGTTTAAGCGCACTGTTGCGCACCAGAAGATTCGACGTACCGTTCGCGAGCGCAGTCGCGTTGAAGGTGTTAGTCGCCACTATCATCTCCCCGATATTTAAGGTGCCGCTCCCGGCGCCGCCTGAAGGACGTGAGGATGCTGTGTGCCGTCTCAACGGCAAGCGAGCCGTTACTAATCGTTATAATGCGGCTCCAAAAAGAAGAGACGAGGTCGCAAAGATGTTGTTGTTGAGAAAGCCGGTGGGGCCCACCTCTCAAATCTGACGTCAACCTTACAATTTTTGGCAAAGGGCACGGTTAGGTGTACTTGCGTACCGGATCGAAGCCGAACGCCGGCCGGACGTGCCGAGGTGACACCCTGTTAGTTAATTTGCTTGCTTTTACCAAGCAGCTTCAACGTCAACTTGCTACCTCCCTCAGGCGGTAGCTGTGGCGATCCAGTTTTCGAACTGCCGTCGACGATAGCCTACCCGAGCGCCGATCGAAAAGCCGCTCTTGATTTCGTCGAATTCGCCGGCCAGATGGCGGCGGATCAGCTCTTCAACGTCAGCCGCGGCATCGGCTAGGGCACGCCCACGAAAGAATGATGGCGGAAGCGCCTGCCTGCGCCGTTACGGGCTCGAACGACTGCGCGAATGATCCACGTCTAGACAGATACCGCCGGCGCAAAGGCCGCTCTACGACCTTCCTCACGCGCGCGTGGCTGATCCACCTTTTGACCTTCGGAAAGAAGGCTGCCGATAGCCTCTTCTCCTTCCTGACCAATCTCGGCTCGCGCGCCCAAGCCGCTCTCCGCCGAGGAAAAGGAGGACCGATTCCGCGAAGCCGCTGAGAACGCATTGAAGCAGCGTCAGCGGCTCGCACGCGAAGGTTACACAAACGCAATTGCGGTCGCATCAGGTTCGGATGACCACACTCGCATCGCCTGACGCCGATACCTGAAGGCCGCGCCGTTCAGCAGATCAGGGCCTGGGTTTCGTCGTCGACTGTAACAGTCCGATTGTTTCGCAAGGTGACGCTCAGAGAGTACAGAATTCCAGTCTCGATCCACGCGGCATGTAGGCTCGTGCGTAGTCATGCTGCACCTTTCGAAAGCGGCGGATCGAAGCACAAGGACTGGCCGGCGAGGTCGCCGATATCCTCGGCGCGCTCGGCGTCGCCCTGCACGCGGAGTAGACCGTCAGGCCGCGCTGGTTACGCTGCAGTTTCTGTTCTTACGCTGGCGTACGAACCCCGAAGATGCGTTCTTGCGCCGGCTCGAGCGCTGGCGTTTTCATCCCCTCGAGGGAGCCGCCTTGAGACGGTCTCATCATCCGGGGAATGATTGTGTCGGGCCACTCTGATCGGTCGGAAGCGATTCTACGTGGCGCGCGGATGCTGCGCAGCGCGATGGGGCCTGCTGTCACGCACTATCTAAACGATTCCTCGGTCATCGAGGTGATGCTGAATCCAGACGGCCGGCTCTGGATCGACCGGCTGTCCGTCGGACTGATTGACACGGGTGAGCGGCTGTCAGCGGCGGACGGTGAGCGGATCGTTCGCCTGGTCGCGCACCACGTCGGAAGCGAAGTTCACCCAGGCTCTCCTCGCGTGTCTGCCGAGTTGCCTGAGACGGGCGAGCGGTTCGAGGGGCTGCTGCCGCCGGTGGTGGCGGCGCCGGCATTCGCGATCCGCAAACCGGCCGTCGCCGTGTTCACGCTCGACGACTACGTCACAGCCGGGGTCATGACTGCTGATCAAGCTGACGCCTTACGTCGAGCGGTGGCGGCTCGCCGCAACATCCTCGTTGCCGGCGGCACTTCGACTGGCAAGACGACACTGACGAACGCGCTGCTGGCAGAGGTCGCCAGGACGTCCGAGCGTGTCGTTCTGATCGAGGATACACGCGAGCTGCAGTGCAAGGCGCCGAACCTCGTGGCGCTGCGAACCAAGGACGGCGTGGCGTCTCTCTCCGACCTCGTACGCTCATCGCTCCGGCTACGGCCGGATCGGATTCCGATCGGAGAGGTGAGGGGCGCGGAAGCGCTCGATCTGCTCAAGGCCTGGGGGACAGGCCATCCCGGCGGCATCGGGACCATTCATGCGGGCTCGGCGATCGGTACACTGCGACGCCTGGAGCAGTTGATCCAGGAGGCCGTCGTGACGGTCCCCCGCGCCCTGATCGCGGAGACGATCGACGTCATTGCGGTGCTTTCAGGGCGGGGATCCGATCGACGGCTGTCCGAACTCGCTTGGGTCAGTGGCCTGGATCCATCGGGTGACTACGCCTTCTCGGAAAGCGAGGACTGATCATGCGCGCGCGATCACTCAAGGAGCGATATTTTGTTTCGGCGGCCGCCATATTGGCTGGTTGCGTCGCGTCCGGGCCCGCCTGGGCGGCAGGCTCGAACATGCCATGGGAGCAGCCGCTCAATCAGATCCTGCAGTCGGTGCAGGGGCCGGTCGCCAAGATCATCGCGGTCATCATCATCATCGTCACCGGGCTTTCGCTGGCGTTCGGCGATACGTCGGGCGGCTTTCGACGGCTGATCCAGATCGTGTTCGGCCTCTCGATCGCCTTTGCGGCGTCGAGCTTCTTTCTGACCTTCTTCGCATTCGGCGGCGGGGTGGTGATCTGATGGAGGAGCCCGTCGCTGGATTTGTCGCGCCTGTTCACCGCGCTCTGACCGAACCGATCCTGATGGGCGGCGCACCTCGGTCGGTGGCGATCGTCAATGGGACGCTCGCAGCTGCGTTGGGGCTCGGCTTGCGGCTGTGGCTCGCGGGCCTGCTGCTCTGGTTCGTTGGCCACATGGTGGCCGTTTGGGCGGCCAAGCGTGATCCCGCCTTTGTCGAGGTGGTCCGCCGCCATCTCCGCATTCCCAGTCATCTAGGTAGTTGAGGCCGAGTCATCATGATGAGTCTTGCCGAATATCGCCGTGCCGGCACGCGCCTTGCGGATTTCCTGCCATGGGCCGCGCTGGTCGATGAAGGCATCGTCCTCAACAAGGATGGGTCGTTTCAGCGGACGGCGAGGTTTCGAGGGCCGGATCTCGAGAGCTCGGTGCCGGCCGAACTCGTCGCTGTCGCGGGACGTCTCAACAATGCGCTGCGCCGGCTTGGCTCCGGCTGGGCAGTATTTGTCGAGGCGCAGCGGCATTTCGCCGGGCGTTATCCTTCCAACAGCTTCCCGGATGTGGCTTCCGCGCTCGTGGATGCCGAACGCAAGGCGCAGTTCGAGGAGGAGGGGGCTCATTACGAATCGAGCTATTTCCTGACATTGCTCTATCTGCCGCCTGGTGAGGACACGGCGCGGGCGGAGCGGCTGCTGTATGAGGGGGGCGAACGCGCTGTTGGTGCGGACGCGCGCGAAGTGCTCCGCGGTTTTGTCGATCGGACGAGTCGCATCCTGCAGCTCATCGAAGGCTTCATGCCGGAATGCCGCTGGCTCGATGACGAGGCGACGCTGTCCTATCTGCATTCCACGATTTCGACCAAGCGGCATCGGGTCCGGGTGCCCGAAATCCCGATGTATCTCGATGCCCTCCTGGCCGACCAGGCTCTGACGGGCGGTCTCGAGCCGATGCTTGGCTCGGCTCATCTGCGTGTTCTCACCATCGTTGGCTTCCCGAGTGTGACGACGCCGGGCGTTCTGGACGAGCTGAACCGGCTGGCCTTTTCGTACCGATGGTCGACCCGGGCCATCATGCTGGACAAGACCGATGCCACGAAGCTCCTGACCAAGATCAGGCGGCAATGGTTTGCCAAGCGCAAGTCGGTTGCGGCGATCCTCAAGGAGGTCATGACCAACGAGGCCTCGAGCCTGCTGGATACCGATGCTCACAACAAGGCGATCGACGCCGATGCGGCGCTCCAGGACCTCGGCTCGGACGAGATCGGCCAGGCCTTCGTGACCGCGACCGTCACGGTTTGGGATGTGGATACCGAGGTAGCCGACGCGAAGTTGCGTCAGGTCGAAAAGGTCATTCAGGGGCGCGACTTCACCTGTATGGCGGAGACCGTCAATGCGGTCGAAGCCTGGCTCGGCAGCCTGCCGGGACATGTCTACGCCAACGTTCGCCAGCCGCCGATCTCGACCCTCAATCTGGCGCATATGATCCCCTTGTCCGCAGTGTGGGCCGGCGAGGTGCGGGACTTTCATCTCAAAGGTCCCCCGCTTCTATATGGCAGGACGGAAGGCGCCACGCCGTTCCGGTTTTCGCTCCATGTCGGCGATGTCGGGCACACCCTCGTGGTCGGCCCGACGGGCGCCGGCAAGTCAGTGCTGCTGGCGTTGATGGCGCTGCAGTTCCGCCGGTACCCCACCTCCCAGGTCTTTGCCTTCGACTTCGGCGGCTCCATCCGAGCTGCGGCGCTCGCCATGAGCGGCGATTGGCACGACATCGGCGGGGCGTTGTCGGAGGATGTGGCAGGACCAGTGGCGTTGCAGCCGCTGGCTGGAATCGACGAGACGGCCGAGCGCAATTGGGCGTCTGAGTGGATTGCTGCGATCCTGACCCGCGAGAAGATCCAGGTGACGCCGGAGGCCAAGGATCACCTTTGGTCGGCGCTGAGCTCGCTGGCTTCGGCGCCCGTGCCCGAACGGACACTGACCGGCCTTTCGGTCTTGCTGCAGTCGAACGCCCTGAAGCGCGCGCTCCAGCCTTATTGCCTTGGCGGCGCCTATGGCCGGTTGCTTGACGCCGAGCATGAGCGGCTCGGCGAGGCTTCAGTACTGGCGTTTGAGACTGAAGGCCTGATCGGAACGGGAGCGGCTGCCGCCGTCCTGGCCTATCTGTTTCATCGCATCGGCGACCGGCTGGATGGCCGGCCCACGCTCCTGATCATCGACGAGGGCTGGCTTGCGCTGGACGATGAGGACTTCGCCGGTCAGCTTCGAGAGTGGCTGAAAACACTGCGCAAGAAGAACGCGTCCGTCGTGTTCGCGACCCAGTCGCTGTCGGACATCGATGGCTCGAGGATCGCGCCCGCCATCATCGAGAGCTGCCCGACGCGTATCCTTCTGCCGAACGAGCGCGCCATCGAGCCGCAGATCACCGCAATCTACCGGCGGTTCGGCCTGAATGACCGACAGATCGAGCTCTTGAGCCGGGCCACGCCGAAGCGGGACTATTACTGCCAGTCGCGCCGCGGCAACCGGATGTTCGAGCTTGGCCTCGGAGAGGTTGCACTCGCCTTCGCCGCGGCGTCGTCGAAGACCGATCAGGCCGCCATCGCAGATGTGATGGCCGAGCACGGAGCGGAGGGGTTTCCGGCCGGCTGGCTGCGCCACCGTGAGGTGGGCTGGGCCGCCGATCTGATCCCCAATCTCGACAATCTGGAGACGAGTTTATGAGCGGCTTGCGTAAACTGGCGGCATCGGCCGCGATCGCGCTTCTGATCTCCTCCTCGCCGGTGCGAGCCCAGTGGATCGTCTTTGATCCGAATAACTACGCGCAGAACGTCCTGACCGCAGCCCGTGAGCTGCAGCAGATCAACAATCAGATCGTCTCGCTGCAGAACCAGGCGCAGATGCTGATCAATCAGGCCAAGAACCTCGTGAACTTGCCCTATTCCTCGCTCCAGCAGGTGCAGCAGTCGATTGCGCGTACCCAACAGCTTCTTGGTCAGGCTCAGCGCCTGGCCTACGACGTGCAACAGATTGATCGGGTCTTCTCGACCACCTATGCCCCGGCAAGCGGCAATATGACCAGTCAGGCCTTGGTCGCGAACGCACAGGCGCGCTGGCAGACGTCGGTGGCCGCCTTGCAGGATGCCATGCGGGTGCAGGCCGGTGTCGTCGGCAACCTCGAAACCGTCAGGATCCAATCTTCAGCACTGGTTTCGGCGAGTCAGGGCGCAAGCGGCGCGTTGCAGGTCACGCAGGCCGGCAACCAGATCCTTGGTCTGCAGGCACAGCAGCTCGCCGACCTGACCGCGGCCGTGGCGGCGCAGGGGAGGGCGCAAGGGCTCGAGGCAGCCCAGCGGGCCGCTGCTCAGGATCAAGGGCGCGAGCAGCTGCGGCGGTTCTTGGCGACAGGCCGCGGCTACCAGCCCTCCAACGTGCAGATGTTTCATTGATGGTTATGCGCGAGTTCAAATGGTTGCGGCTTGTTGCCACGGCTGGCGTGGCACTCGCGGTTCTCACGGCCTGCGAAATCAGGCTCCGTGGGGGCCCCGATGGGTTGGTGCAGCCGGCTGCATCGCGAAAATCGGATGCGCTGGATATGAAGCTCACACGCTGCCGGACGGTGATCCCGGAGCAGACGGAAGCCTTTGAGCAGTGCCGCCGGGTTTGGGCGGAGAACCGTCGCCACTTCCTCGGCAAGGATCAATTAAGGACCGAGGCTCCGCGTAGCGGGATCTCGGACAAGGCGTCCCGATCCTCGTCCCCCGAGGGGACGCCATGACGGCGGGGACCGGCATCATCGACCAGTTCCTCGAGACCTTCACGCGCTACATCGACAGCGGTTTTGGCCTGCTCGGAGGCGACGTCGGCTATCTCGCGACCACGCTCGCCGCGATCGACGTTACGCTCGCCGCACTGTTCTGGAGCTGGAGTAGCAACGACGACATCCTGGCTCGCCTGGTCAAGAAGACGTTGTTCGTTGGCATCTTCGCCTACCTGATCGGCAATTGGAACAGCCTCGCCCGGATCGTCTTCCAGAGCTTTGCCGCGCTCGGCCTGAAGGCCTCCGGCTCGACCCTATCTGCTGCCGATTTCTTGAGGCCAGGGCGCATCGCCCAGGTCGGTCTGGATGCCGGGCGTCCGCTGCTCGATGCGGTTGCGAGCCTCATGGGCTACGTCAGCTTCTTTGAGAATTTCGTCCAGATCGCAGTCCTCTTGTTTGCCTGGATCGTCGTGCTGCTGGCTTTCTTCATTCTTGCGGTCCAGCTCTTCGTGACCCTGATCGAGTTCAAGCTGACGACATTGGCCGGCTTTGTGCTGATCCCCTTTGGCCTGTTCGGGAAGACCGCCTTTGCCGCCGAGCGCGTGCTGGGCAACGTGATCTCGTCCGGCGTCAAGGTCCTGGTCCTCGCCGTCATCGTCGGCATCGGTTCGACGCTGTTCTCCCAATTCACCTCGGCCTCGAACGGCGATCCGCCGACCATCGAAGGGGCGATGACGCTGGTGCTGGCCGCCCTGTCTCTGCTCGGCCTTGGGATCTTCGGACCGGGCATTGCCAACGGCCTGGTGTCGGGCGGGCCGCAGCTTGGGGCGGGAGCCGCCGCCGGCACGGGCCTCGCTGCCGGCGGCATTGTGGCGGCCGGCGCTGGCCTTGCGGCTGGTGGCGCGAGCCTTGCGGGAGGAGCGATCACCGGCGCCGGAAGGGGAATGTCTGCACTTCATGGCGGCGTTTCCCGCGCGTTGCGAAGCGCGGGCGCGAACGTTGCTTCGGAAGGAACAGCTGCTGCTGCCAGCCCACTTCGGCAAGCGGCCTCGGCTCAGGGCGGTGCGGCTCGACCCGCAGCCGGTCCCGATAACGGGAGCGCGGCTGCCGGTACCCCGCAATGGGCGGAGCGGCTGAAGGCGGCTCAGACTGTTCATCGCGGTGCATCCGCGGCGGTTCAGGCGGTCCACAGCGCCGAACAGGGCGGGCAGGGCTCATCGGTCGATCTTTCCGAGGGCAACACCTGATGTTCAAGCGACCGTCGGTTCATTACGGCCGCACGCCTGCGCCCGTTACGCCGTATCAGAAGGCGGCGCAGGTCTGGGATGAGCGCATCGGCTCAGCGCGTGTCCAGGCCAGGAATTGGCGG
>NZ_JAFAVV010000858.1 GCF_019242285.1 Bradyrhizobium sp. | reverse complement strand
CTCCCCGCGGGCCGATCTGGGGGGTGTTCCCCGGGCGATTGCGGGGCGAAAAATGCGCAGATAAAGCCGCCTTGGAACGCAAAAACCTCTTGGAATATTCACCGGGAGCGACTACGTTTCGCTCACGACATCGGTGCGGGGCCCCGTAGGTGCGACTACGGGTGAAAGCCAGGACCCTCGATCAGAGAGCCGCGCCGGATAAAGGTTCCAGAACGCAGGTCCAATCACGCGCGATGGCTAGCAAGGCTGCGCTGCTGTTCGAGACCGCAAAGCGAACGAAAGCCTGTTATTGCACTTGAAGATCTACGCAAGAAGACTGGGCTTGTTTTGGCGAGCTGAATGAGTGGTTCGCCGGCTATCAACGCCGGCGGGTGGGGAACGCGTCTTTGTTGAACGCGACGGTCGATGACATCGGCATGAATGAAGCAGCATCGCGATTGGGTGCATTGCGAGATCGCGACCATCCCCTCGCACCCTGCAACCCCAACAACAATTCAATGCTTTTAACTCAGGGCTGGAATGAAGGCACGACATGAGAAACGGTCAGAATAAGCAGCGCATGCGCAACCGGAACAACAATAACAACAACAACCGGCGCGGCCAGAACCCGATGACCCGGGTGTTCGAATCCAACGGCCCCGACATCAAGATTCGCGGCACCGCCTCCCACATCGCCGAGAAATACCTGCAGCTCGCGCGCGACGCGCGCTCCTCCGGCGACCCGGTGGCGGCCGAGAACTACTATCAGCACGCCGAGCATTATTTCCGCCTGATTGCCGCCGCCCAGGAGCAGTTGCGTCAGAACCAGCCGCAGCCGCGCATCGAAGACGTTGCCGTGGCCGGCGATGACGATGGCGACGACGAAGGCGAGAGCTTCTCGAATTTCGGGCAGGAGCCCGGTTTCGTGCCGCAGCAGCCCCAGCCCTATATCCGCGACCGCGATCAGCCCCGCGACGGCCAGCTCTACCAGCGCGATCAGCAGCAGCAGCCGCGCGAGCATCATGCGGGCCGTGAGCATCAGCGCGACCGGGATCGTGATCGCGAGCGGGATCGGGACCGGGAGCATCGTCCGCAGCCGCAATATCAGCCGCAGCCGCAACCGGAGAGCAGCGTCGACCGGTTGCCGTCCTTCATCACCGGGCCGCAGCCGCAGATGAACGGCGGGGGCTATGAAGGCAATGGCGGCGGCGAACGCTTTCCGCGCCGGCGGCGTCGCCCGCACGGACCGCGGCCCGAAGGCATGGCCCAGCCGGCGCCGGCCGCACCGAGCGAAGATTTCAACTCCGGCAGCGAATAGCTGCGCCTCGCGGCGGTCTGCGGCGGCCTCATGAAGGCGACGCTCGGCGCACCCCGCTCGAGGACGGAACCAACACCGGCCGCAGCGCGGGAATCAGCCGCGAACGCTCACGGTGCGCGGGGATCCCGCGATAGACCTGCTTGGTCGCCTCCACGATGTGGACGCCGGCGACCGGCAGCGACAAGGCTGCGCCGACCCGCTCCCACGCCATCGCCGTACGCAGGAACCAGCCGCCGGCGAAGGGCGGCATGAACAGCGCCTCGCCCCACCCGGTCGGCGTGAACCAGGTCTGCCGCAGCAATTGCGTGATCTGTGAGCGCGAATAGGGTCGGCCATGGCCGAACGGGGTGTTGTCGGTGCGGGTCCACACCCCGCGGCGATTCGGGATCACCGCGATCACCCGTCCGGAGGGGGCAAGCACCCGCCAGACCTCGCGCAGCAGTCCGGCCGGATCGTCCGACATTTCCAACGCGTGGACCAGGAGGATGCGGTCGATCGCCGCATCGGGCAGCGGCATCGAGAACTCGTCGACCAGGGCCGCCAGCGCCGGCCGTGCCGTCGGCCATTTCAGGACGCCCTGCGCCGCCGGCATGAAAGCGATGCAGCGCTCACTATCTTCACGAAAAAGCCCCAGATATGGCGTAGGATAGCCAATTCCAAGGACACGCAGGCCCTCGGCGCCTGGCCAGCGGGCGCGGATGGCGCGATTGATCAACAGCCGTGCCACGATACCGAGGCGCTGCGAGTAGAAATCGCGGAGATCGATGACGTCGATGCTCATGACACTAATTTAACACGCCACCCCCTCGAGGCGGCCCGCTGAATCGTGCATTGCCCCATCAGCGTTAACGCCATATCGATGCACGTCCTCAGCCCTCCGAGAGTGATATCATGGCCGCCGAGATTCGCACCTTTCCCTGCCTCAACGACAATTTCGGTCATCTCATCCACGATGCGGACACCCTGGCGACAGCGTCGATCGACGCGCCGGAAGCCGGGCCTATCGTCGCGGCGCTGGAACGCGAAGGCTGGACCCTGACCGACATCCTGATCACGCATCATCACGGCGATCACGTCGGCGGCGTTGCGGAGCTGAAACAGAAATATGGCTGCCGCGTGGTCGCGCCGCATGACAAGACGACCAAGATCGCCAACGCCGATCTGCGCGTCGCCAATGGCGACGTCGTCAAGGTCGGCGGCCTGCTGGCGCGCGTGCTGGAGACGCCGGGCCACACGCTCGACCACGTCTCCTACGTCTTCGATGGCGAGAAGGCTCTGTTTGCCGCCGACACGCTGTTCTCGATCGGCTGCGGCAGGGTGTTCGAGGGCACCTATCCGATGATGTGGGATTCGCTGTTGAAGCTGCGGGCGCTGCCCGACGATTTCCGCCTCTATTGCGGCCACGAATACACCGCCTCCAACGTCAAATTCGCGCTGACGGTCGAGCCCGACAACGCCGCGCTGCAGGCGCGCGCCGACGAGGTGAGCCGGCTCCGCGCCGCGAACAAGCCGACGATCCCCTCGCTGCTGGGCGAGGAGAAGAAGGCCAACGTGTTCCTGCGCGCCGACGATGCCGTGGTCGCGCAGAAGCTGCACATGCAAGGCGCGAGCGCCGAAGAGGTGTTTCGCGAGTTGCGCGAACGGAAGAACAAGTCCTGATGGACCAGCAACCGACCGCCGCCGACATCATCGCCCGCCTCGAATTGCGGCCGCATCCCGAGGGCGGCTACTACCGCGAGACCTTTCGCGACGGCCGCGTCGACGCCAACGGCCGCGCGAACGCGACCGCGATCTATTACCTGCTCAAGCGCGGCGAACGCTCGCATTGGCATCGGGTCGATGCCGTCGAGATCTGGCACTATTACGCGGGCAGCGCGCTGGAACTCAAAATCGCCAATGACGGCTGCCGGGGACATCTGGTTCGGCTCGGCCCCGACATCGCCGCCGGCGAGCGCCCGCAGGCGATCGTGCCGGCGTCGGCCTGGCAGAGCGCGCAGACGACCGGCGACTGGACGCTGGTCGGCTGCACCGTCGCGCCGGGCTTCGAGTTCGCGGGCTTCGAGCTCGCGCCGGCAGCGTGGGAGCCGTGAACATCAGG
>NZ_JAFAVV010000841.1 GCF_019242285.1 Bradyrhizobium sp. | reverse complement strand
CCTCGTCAACCAGCTCCTTGCGCTTATCGTCGTCGATCGTCTCCCACGCCTTCGGCTCGCAATATTTCTCCACCGCGCGGCGATGCTGGCGGACGATGAAATTGTCGGCGTTCATGCCGCCGACGATGGCCTGCAGGGTCTGCGCGGCAGACGCGCGTATTTCCGGCTCGCTCGGCGATGCATCCTCGCCATCGCGGTAGGGCGCCTGCTCGCCGGCCGAGAAGCCGGTGGCTTTGGCCTGCTTCTCGTCCAGCGCCCGCACCAGGTCGACCCGGCCGGCAAACAGCCTCTCGGATAGCGAGCGCGCCGCGGCCGCCTCCTTGAGTTCTGGATTGGCGCCGAAGAACTCGATGTTCTGGCAATAGTCGAACACCCGGAAATATTCCTTGTCCTGGCCGGGGGGCGATCTTCGCCAGCATGTATTCGTAGAGGTCGCCCTTGGTGTCGCGGTCCTCCATCGGGATGTCCGCGAGCAGGTCGACCACCTTCGCCAGCAGCGCCGGCGTCGGAATAGTGAAGCGTGCGCCCTTCATATGAGTGGCGTGCGCGGTGTCTTCATCGGCCGTGGTACGCAGGAACGGAAAGACGTGCTCCGAGACGATCGCGAACATCGTCGCGGGGTCTTTGTTCTTCAGCCGCGACCAGCGCATGTCCTCATAGGCGACGCCGCCGTCCTTGCCGATGTCGTCCTTGCCCTCGGGGAAGATGCGCCGTTCCATCGGCTTACCCAACGGCGCGGTTCTCCTCGCGGGTGTGCGCCTCGTCGAGGCCGCGGATGAACAGCAGGTAGGTGATCTGCTCGATCACCTCGAGTGGATTGGCGATGCCGCCCGCCCAGAAGGCGTTCCAGACATTGTCGATCTTGGAGCGCAACTCACCCGTCAGCATTTCAACCCCCGCATACCGGCGCAACAGGTTGCCATATCAAAAGTAGCGCGGGAACCGAAGCACGACGGGGGACAGGGAGGGCCGTTTTCAAAGCTCAGATCACCTCGGCATAATCCCGCAGATGCCTGGCGGCTTGCGGCAGGCCGCATCGCTCGAGCGCGCGTAGATATTCCTCGGCCGAGCGTCGGGGATTTTTCAGCCTGGCTCGACAGCGCCGGGCGGCAGCCAAAACGGCGACCTCGTCGATTCCAAATCTGTGGGAGATGAAATCGTCCGGATGCTGCGGCTCGATGCGATGGCGCGCGAGTTTTTCCTGCGGGAAGTCTTTCAGATTATAGGTGACGATGGTGTCCGCCTGGCAATGGATGGCGGCGGCGAGGACGTGCCGGTCGTCGCCGTCCGGCAGGTCCAATCCCACGGACAGCGACTCGTATCCGCTCACCAGGCAATCCAGCACGGCCTCGTTCATCAAGGCTTTGGTTCTCTCCAGCTTGGCGCGCGTCAGGTCGTCCCGATCGCGCAGCAGGCTGGAAATCCACTCGTCGTGGATTCGTTCGGTCCATTTGGCGCGGAAAAGTCCCGCGGTCGCCATTTCCAGGAGAAGATCGCGCAATGGCGCCGGGTAGAGCGTGCAGGCGTCCAGGACGACGATTGAGGGCTCACTAATAGCCCATCCCCTCTTCTTGGGCCTGGGCCGCCAGCTCTTCCATGATCTCCCGTCGCCGCTTCTCGGAAACGGCCTTGAATGCCGCCAGATCCTGGAACCTGATCCGCCGGTGCGTTCCCACCATGTGATGGGCGATCTTTCCGGCTTCCAAGAGCCCAATCAGATAGGGACGTGAGACATTAAGATAGTCGGCGGCCTGCTGCGTGGTGAGGTCCGCGTCCACCGGCACGATGGTCACCGCATGACCCCCCGCGAGCTCGGTCAGCACATCGGCGATTGCCGAGGTCGCCGCCTTCGGCAGGACCAGCTCCCGGCCGTCATCCAGCCGGACTCTCAATTCGGTGGGGGGCCTCGACGCAAGCGCCAGCGATGCTTGCCGTGCAAGCTCGGACTCTTCCTTCGAGGGAAGGCTGATCGGTTTCTCCGCGCTCTTGGTACCCATATGCAGCTCAAATCGATATCGATTTCGTCTTTATTGTAAACGCAATAAACGAAACGCGCAAATCAACCGATAGCTATGCTCACGCCGCCCAATTCGTGGGGCAGGTGCACGATCTGATCTCTCCCTGCATGAGAGCTTAGCAGTCATCGTCATGGCGGCTTCGCGGCCGGGTCGATATCGTGATCCACATCACATATTCCATCCAGCCGGGATTGGCGTCCGCGATCCGGTTCTGATAGGTCTTGCCTCGAAAATTCCCGGAATCCCCGATGCCTCGTCTCCTTCCGCGCCCGTTGTCTCTCCTGCTTCCCGCGCTCGCCACCATTGCGCTCTGCCTCTCCGCGCCGGCCTCCCGTGCGGAGGACGAGAAGGACATTCCCTGGGCGCCGACGGTCACCGTGCTGAAGGTGAAGCGGGCCTGCTTCAACGACATCGTCGAGGTGTCGGGCATCGTGATGCCGCGCGAGGAGACCGCGGTGCGGCCGGAGCGGATGGGGCTGAAGGTCGCCGAGATCATGGCCGATGCCGGCGACACCGTCACCGCCGGGCAGACGCTGGCGCGGCTCAACCTGCCCGAGGGCGGCTTCCAGATCGTGCAGGCGCCGGTCGCCGGCGTGATCTCGTCGTCGTCGGCCACCATCGGCGCGCTGGCGTCGGGCCGGGGCGAGGCGCTGTTCAACATCATCGCGCGCAGCGAATACGATCTCGTGGGCCTGGTGCCGACCGGCGACATCGGCAAGCTGCAGGTCAAGCAGCCCGCGAGCCTCAAGGTGATCGGTGCCGGCGATCTCGACGGCATCGTGCGCCGCATCGCGCCCACCGTGCAGCCCGACGTGCAGCTCGGCCAGGTGTTCATCGGCATCACGGGCGGCAAGCGGCTCGCCGTCAACGCCTCCGGCCGCGCGCTGATCCGCACCGGGCAGAGCTGCAACGTCGCAGTCCCCCTCACCGCCGTGCAGTACAACAGCGCCGGCACTACGGTGCAGGTGGTGCGCCGCCAGCACATCGAGACTCATCGGGTCGAGCTCGGCCTGATGAGCGGCAGCCGGATCGAGATCCGCGACGGCCTCAACGAAGGCGACGACGTGGTCGCCATCGCCGGCGCCATCCTGCGCGAGGGCGATCCGGTGCGCCCCGTGTTCGCCAGCGCGAAATAGTTTCGCAGCCACGAGCTCGGTGCACCCTCTCCGCGTGTGGAAGAGGGTACACCACCCGTGTGCATGGCCACATCGTACTCCACGCGAAAAGTTCCGCCAGCCTGCTGCGGCATCGCGCCGCGCGCGCCTTCAGCTGGCGTTCAGCGGGACCGACCGATGCTGGCCGGCGAGCGCGGTTGCGGTCTTAGGAACCCGGCGACATCGAGCCGGTTGGGCCGTGCCCAGCGCGCAGGTGAAGGAGTTTAGAGCATGGAAAAGAAGATCGCCGGATTGTTGGGCGCGGCCGCCGCGTTCGGCACGCTCAGTGCGGCGCAGGCCGCAACCGAGCCCGCGCCACAGCCGTCGGACGTGTTGCGGGCGAACTCGTATGCCGACCTGCTGGCGCCGATCCCGAACGCGGCCAAGGTGCTGCGCGCGATGGACGAGGCGCAGGCACGTGACGTGCCGCCGGCCGCGCGCGAGAAGGTGGCGCAATGGTATCACCATCACCACCACCATCATCATCACCATCACGGCTACTGGGGCCGCGGCCCGGTGGTCGTGGTGCCGCCACGCGCGTATTACTATCACCATCACCATCATCACCACTGGTACCACCACCATCATCATCACCATCATCACGGCTGGTACCGCTACGACGAGTATTGATGGAATGTGTTTCGGTAGAGTGGGCCAGAGCGTTTTCCGTTCCGATGGAATCGGAACGGAAGCTCTAGCTTCTTTGTTTTGACGCGTTTTCTTCACGCGAAGCGGTCTCCACTTCGCTCGAAAACGCTCTAAGCGACCACCTGCACAGAAGCCCGCCACGCGAAGGCAGAAGCGTGCCCACCATTCATATCATGGTGTTGATATGAGGGTGGGCACGGCGCTTGCGCGCCTTTGCCCATCCTACGCGGTCTGATCTCAGCTTCCCGCGGGGCCGGCGGCGGCGCCGAAGCGAACGTCCTCGAGCAGCGAGGAAGAGACCGACGGCACCTGCTCGCCGTCGGAGGCGCGGGAGATCGCGACCCGGGTCTTGTTGAACACGGCCTCGGCGCCGGCGACCGAATGCGTCTCGAGGTGTTGCAGCAATTCGGCCACCAGCACGCTGTCGTCGCCCTTGGAATCCTCGGCTACCTTGCCCGGCGTCGCCGACGACAGGATCAGCGCGTTGTTGGGCGCGGTGATCGGTGCGAGCCCGTGCGAGAAGGTGCGGAAGCGCCGCTCATAGGGGTTGCGGCGGGAGGCATCGATCACCGCGAGCTTGGCGCGCGCGCCCTTCTCCTTCATGATGTCGAGCACGGATTCGATCGAGACGCCGTCGCGGCGCACGTCGGCTTCCTTCCAGATCGTGGCATCGACCGGGATCATGTAGCTCTCGCGGCCGGACTGCACGCCATAGCCGCCGAAGAACAGCATCACCACCGAATCGCGCTTGATCCGGCCCTTCAGCCGCTCGACCGCACGCGCCATGTCCTCGCGGGTGGCGTCCTCGATGACGTCGACGTCGAATCCGTTGCGGCGCAGCGCGCCGGTCAGCGCGCGCGCATCGTTGATCGGCTGGCTCAACGGCGCGGCGGCATCCGGATAGTGGCCGTTGCCGATCAGCAGTGCCAGGCGCGAGGTGGACCCCTCATTCCCTTGCTCGGTCGCAACCGCCTTGGCGGCATCGAGCGCCCGCACGCTCAGCGCCGCATGGGCGCCGATCGCGAGCGACACCGTGCAAAGCAGCGCGGCGGCAAGCGCAATCGTACGTCGGGAGATGCGAAGCTGCGTCAGGTTCATCACAGTTCATCCTGTCGTTGCCGACGGCGCGCTTGCTTTGATCGCGCCAAGGTTTCCAGAGGTTTGAGGGGGTCCTGGTGGATGTGTCGCCGAATAGCGCGCAATTTGCGGCGCCGCAACAAAGAAACCCTTAAACCGGTCGCATGGAGCAGGCAATAGGCGATGTGTTTTGCTCCATAAGACATTGAAGATATTTCATGATTTTGCGATTCTTCCGTAATGCCACGGCCCCGCCGGCCGCCACCCCATTACCGCATGCTGCGGCCAAATGCCGTGGCGCCGCTGTGACACCTGTCACATTTTGCGATTCCGGCCGGTTCGTATACCGTCCGCGGGTTTTTGGGGCGGCCGGGAGCGAGGCGTGCGTCCGGCGCGCGGCAGCGAGGTGCCGGCTTCGCGCGGCGGAAAGAAAGTATCGATGCGGTTGTACGAGATCGCGGGGGCCGCCTGCCGCGCGCTGACGGCCCGGAAGGACGGCCCGTCGCTGTATGATATCTGCGATCCCCTGCTGTCGGGCGCGCCCGGCGGCGATCCGCATCTATCGAAATTCTACCGCACCGCGCTCGGCAATCCGCCGCTGCGCGCGCTGCTCGGCCGCGCCGGCCTGCCGGAGCTGCGCGAGGAGACGCGGCTGCAATCGTTGCGGGTGGCGCTGAGGCGCGCCCGCGACGACGCGTCGCCGGATTGGGAGGCGATCGGGACGCCGGTCGCGGCGCTGGTCGACACCATCGCGCTCGCCCATCCGGCGCCGGCGCCGGCGGTCTCGGGCGCCGCGCCCGGCATGGCCGAGATCGAGCACATGATCCGGACCTGCGCCGCCCATCTGCTCCGCGCGTTTCGCAAGAACGGTTTCATCCCGACCTATGCGGCCTTCAACCTGATCGGCGATCCCGATCTGCGCGGCCGCGAGATGCTGATGGCGCTGACCGGGCTCAATTCGCGCGGCTACAAGAACTCGACGCTGTTATTCAACCTCGCCCGCGTGTTCATCGCGCGCTCGCCGGCCCGCGCCCTGATCAACCCGCCGTGGCGGGGCATCGCCGAGCCGATGTGGGAGCCGATGCAGATCCGCCATCGTTCGGCCTATTACGACGCCTTCTTCACCGAGGCGCTGCTCGCCTTCGTCGAGACCGGGCTCGCCTCGGCGGCCGACGCCGCCGCCTGCCGCCGCGCCGTCGACGAGATGGTCGCCTTCTGCCTCACCACCAGCCGCGAGGAGGTGCGGGCGCTCGACGGCACGAGCTTTGCCGTGATCACGGCGCTGGCGCCGCTGCCGCATCCGCGCTTCTCGCGCTTCTTCGCCCAGATCAAGCAGGATCTCGGCTTCGGCATCTATGTGCCGGATTGCGACACCACCGCCTGCTCGTTCTCGGCCGCGACCCAGGCCGGCTCGACCGATCCGATCCTGGAGCAGCCGCTGCTCGACTTCTATGCCGGTTACCAGGTGCGCGCGGGCGCCAACGAGCCGCGTGTCACGGTGCCGATCAACGACAACATCGACTTCGAGGGCGGGGTCGCGACCTGGATCGACAATCTCGCCTCGGAGCGGCCGTTCGGCAACGATCTCGATCCGACCCTCAATCTCGACATTCTCGAGGTCACCTTCCGCAATCTCACCCGCTGGAAGGTGCTGGAGACGCCGCAGCGCCTGTCCACGGTGCACCGCATCATCTCGTTCCAGCGCCGGCTCGCCGAGAGCGGCGCCTTCGCCAACCCGCGTTCGCACATCTACTATTTGCCCGAATTGTATTGCGCCTATTTCGGCCGCTGCTATGCCGCGTTCCTGGCGCTGCCGCCCGCGGCGCGGCAGGCGATCGACCCGGACGGCGCGTTCGAGGCGATCCGCACCTGCGTGCTCGCCTATGTCGAGGGGCAACTGATCGTCGCCGAGATGAATCCGTTCGACGCGGCGCTGGCGCTGATCGCACTCGGCCATCTCGGCGCCGACGTCGCCACCTTCACGCCGGCGTTGAATACCATCACCGCCCATCTCGGCGAGGGCGGCCGCCGCGGGCCGTATCGCGCCTATGAGTGGAACAAGATGAAGACGCCGACCCGCATCCTGGTCGGCGGCCCCGAGGTCACCTCGGCCTTCGTGCTGCTGGCGCTCGCGCTCGCACGGCGGGCGATGAAGGCGACGGGCTGGGGCTAGCAGGCGGCTTACCCGTCTGCGGAGAGTTGTGAACATCGCGTTAAGTTGAGGTTCAGGCGGCGTGCGCCACTGGTGTGCGGACTTGATCCGCACGACAATCGCGCTCATCCGATTGAACGTTTTCCCACCTAAGCATTGGCCGCGGCATGATCCGTCAATTCCCGATCGCCGTACTCCTCCTGATCGTGCCCTCGCTCGCATGGGCTGCCGATATCACCGGCGAGGCGAAGGTGCGGGAAGGCGACGTCGTCACGATCGGCACCAGCCGCATCCGGCTTCTCGGCATCGATGCGCCGTCGGTCGACCAGCTCTGCCTCAACACCGGGGGCGAGCGCTGGACCTGCGGGGTCGCCGCGCGCGACGAGCTCGCCAGGCATGCCGAGGGCAAGAGCTGGACCTGCCATGTCGAGCGCACCGACCGCCGCGGCCGCAGCGTGGCGCGCTGCGAGGTCGACGGCGAGGACATCCAGAAATGGCTGGTGCGGAGCGGCTGGGCGCTGGCCTATGTCCGCACCACGCGTGATTACGAGGCCGACGAGGCCGCCGCCCGCGAGGCCAAGGCCGGCATGTGGCAGGGCGCCTTCATCGCGCCCTGGGACTGGCGCGTCCGCAACAAGAAGACCGCAATCCTCGGCGCGGTGACGCCGCCCGACAACGCCCACGTGATCCTGATGGCGTCGGCCTCCGGCGAGGTCGCGCCGTCGCCGGACTGCACCATCAAGGGCAACGTCAACTCGGCCGGCGAATGCATCTATCACACGCCCAGGAGCCGCTGGTACGCCCAGATCAGGATGCGGATCGCCAAGGGCACGCGCTGGTTCTGCTCGGTCGAGGAGGCGGAGGCTGCCGGCTGCCGCGAGACCAAACGCTAGATTGCCGATCTCGTCCGCAACCGAATCGAAAGTCCTGATAGGGCATGCTGTGGCGGATGCGCTTGCATAGCTCGCCAGCTTGCATTTCGGCCGCCGAACCGGCATGCATGGACTCCTGCAAGGCGAAGGAACCCCCTCATGACCGTTCGCGCGGGCCGGGAATTTCTGGCCCTTCCCGGACCCACCACCATGCCCGACGAGGTGCTGCAGGCGATGCATCGCCCGGCGCTCGACATCTACTCGCAGCAGATGATCGATCTGAGCGACGGGCTGCATCGCGATCTCGGAAAATTGTTTGCGACCACGGGCAAGTGCTACATCTACATCGCCAACGGTCACGGCGCCTGGGAGGCGGTGCTTTCCAACGTGCTGTCGCGGGGCGACAAGCTGCTGGTGCTGGAAAGCGGGCGCTTCGCGGTCGGCTGGGGCCATGCGGCGGGCCTGATGGGCGCGGAGGTCGAGGTGCTGAAAGGCGACTGGCGGCGCGCGGTGCGGCCCGAGGAGGTCGAGGCACGCTTAAGGGCGGACAAGGATCACACCATCAAGGCGATCGTGGTGGCGCAGGTCGACACGGCGTCGGGCGTGCAGAACGACATCGAGGCGATCGGCAAGGCGATCAGGGCCAGTGGCCATCCCGCGCTCTACATGGTCGACACCGTGGCTTCGCTCGGCTGCATGCCGTTCGAGATGGACGAATGGGGCATCGACGTCGCGATGTCCGGATCGCAGAAGGGCCTGATGACGCCGCCGGGGCTCGGCTTCGTTGCCGCCAATGAACGCGCCCAGGCCGTGCACAAGACGGCCAACATGCGCACGCCCTATTGGGACTGGAGCGAGCGCGAGGGCACCGAGCACTACCGCCGCTATGCCGGCACCGCGCCGGTGCACCTGTTGTTCGCGCTGCGCCAGGCGATCGACATGCTGAACGCCGAGGGACTGGAGAATGCGTTTCGCCGCCATGAACTGCTCGGCGAGGCGGTGCGCCGCGCAGTCGGGGCGTGGACCGAGGGCCAGGTACTCGGCTTCAACATCGCCGAGCCGTCCGAGCGCTCCAACACGGTGACGACCGTGACGGTGTCGGGCGGTCACGACCCGAAGAAGCTGCAGACCTATTGCAAGGAGAAATGCGGCGTCGTGCTCGGCACCGGCATCGGCGACCTGCAAGGGCAGGCGTTCCGCATCGCCCATATGGGCCATGTCAACGCACCGATGGTTCTCGGCACGCTCGGCGTGATCGAGGTCGGCCTCAACGCGCTGCGGATCCCGCATGGCAAAGGCGGGCTGGAGGCGGCGGCGTCCTGGCTCGGCGACAATGTGGCCGCCTAATACCGCTTGCTGACGCCGGCGGACGCGAGCAGCGTCAAAGCGGATAGCGCGATGCACAGCGTCAGCGCGATGGTGTAGTCGCCATATCGGTCGCGCAGCATGCCGGCGGCGGTCGGGCCGAGCAGCCCTGCCAGCGCAAAGGCCGTGTAGATGGTGCCGATGATCCGCGATATTTCCTTGCTGCCAAAACTGTCGGCGATCACCGTCGGCAGGAGCGCGATGCACAGCCCGTAGGTGATGCCGAACAGCGCCGCGACGACGAAGTAGGCGCTCGCGCCCCAGGGCTCTGCAAACCACAGGATCGAGGTTGCCAGCATCAAGAGCAGCGCGAGGCGGACCATCGCCACCCTGCCGATGCTGTCGGCCCAGGACCCGCCGCCGAGCCGGGCCGTGAGACTCGCCAAGCCGATCACGGAAATGATGGCGGCCGCCACCATGCGGTCGCCCGTCGCCTCGGCCGCCTGTTGCGGCAGATGCACGAAGGCCATGAACGACAGCACTGCCGCGCCGAAGCTGCAGACATAGAGCTGATAGAACTGGCGGTCGCGCAGCGCCTCGCCAAGGCTCATGCCCGAGCCCGCGACCTTGTCCGGCCGCGCCGTCGCCGCATCGAGATCACCGTCGGCCTTCAGGCCGTGCTCAGCGGGATCGGCGACCAGAACGCCGGCGGCCACGAGGCCGATCGCAAGGCAGGTGGCCGCCAGGGCGACATACAGCGCTCGCCAGCCGAAGGCGTCGGCAGCGCCCGCGGCAATGATCGGAAAAGTCAGCGTTCCGACGCTGACGCCGGTGGTCGCGACGCCTGAGGCAAGGCCGCGGCGCCGGTCGAACCAGCGCTGGATCAGGCCGAGCAGCGGCACATAGATCGCGCCGCTGCCGAATCCGACCGCGATGCCGTAGCACGTCACGAGCGGCAGATAGGAACGCGCCAACGATGCGCCGATCAGTCCCGCCGCCAGCAGCACCACGCCGCCGCCAACGACGAGGCGAGGTCCGTGTCTTTCGGCGAGCGAGCCTGCGACCGGGCCGATCGCGAAGGCCATGACCTGGCTCAGGGAGAAGATGAAGGCGGCCTGTGAGCGGCCGATCGCGAAATCGGCTTCGAACAGGTGGAACAGCACGGGCGTCGAATAGGTGATGCCGGCAGACATCGCCAGCAGCGCGAACGCCGCCCCGACGATGATCCAGCCATGGAAAATACCGGGCCGGCCAGCCGGGCGCATCGCCGAAATCGATTTGACCTGCTCCGCCACCTTCATCTCCATCGCTCGGGTCCTGGAGGTGGAAGGCTAGGGACCGCGCGCGGCGCGGTCTTGGGGGCCAGTGCCGCACAGTTGGTCGGGAGTGCAAACGGTGCCGGCGGCCGTCCTCCGCGCGGAGGATGTGGTCGACTTTGCACGCCATTCACGGGCTTCGAATTTGGGGCCGATGCTGGTATACCAGCCGTCGCCCAAACAAGACCAGCCCCGGGGGAGTTGATTGGCGTCGGTTGAATTGCGGGGCCTGACCAAGCGGTTCGGATCGCTGGTCGTGGTCGATGACATTTCGCTTGCCATCGATCACGGCAAGCTCGTCTGCCTGCTTGGCCCGTCAGGCTGCGGCAAGACCACGACCTTGCGGCTGATCGCGGGCTTCCTGGAGCCATCCGACGGCGAAATCCGCGTCGGCGAGCGCGTGGTGTCCTCGAAGGCGAGGACGGTGCCGCCCGAGAATCGGAAGATGTCGATGATCTTCCAGAGCTACGCACTCTGGCCGCACATGACGGTGACCGACAACATCACCTACGGCCTGCGCCTGCGCAAGCTCGATCGGGCGACCATCGCGAAGAAGCTCGCCGCGATTCTCGCCACCACCAAGCTCGAGGCGCTGGCGCAGCGCTATCCCGGCGAACTCTCCGGCGGCCAGCAGCAGCGCGTGGCACTGGCGCGCGCGCTGATCGTGGAGCCGGAGACGCTGCTGCTCGACGAGCCGCTGTCCAATCTCGATGCGAACCTGCGCGAGGAGATGCGCTTCGAGATCCGCCGGCTGCACGACGCCTACCGCTACACCACGGTCTATGTCACCCACGACCAGTCGGAGGCGATGACGACGGCCGACCTGATCGCGGTGCTGAACGCCGGCCGGATCGAGCAGCTCGGAAGCCCTGAGGAGATCTACGACCGGCCGCAATCGGAATTCGTCGCTCGCTTCATCGGCGCCAGCAATGTCGTCAGGGGGGTTGCGCGCGATGCCGCCCATGTCGAATTTGCCGGCACCACGCTCGCGGTGGTCGGCACGCCGCTCGCGGCGGGGCAGCCCGCAGCGATTTCGATCCGTCAGCACGACATCATGCTCGCGCGGCAGGCGCCGGTCGATGCACCGAACACCTTGCCGGCGCGCGTCACACGGCAGGTGTTCCTGGGCGCCACGCGCGACTACCTGGTCGAGACCGCCGACGGCACCGCGCTTCGCGTCGTGACCACCCCTGACAATCTGGTCGCCGAGGGCACCGAGGTCTGGCTGACCTTGCCGCCCGAGCGCTGCCGGGCGCTCAGCCGCTGATGGAGGTGCACGATGAAGCGGCGGTCACGACTCTCCGCGAGTCCGTCCATCACCTTGTCGCGGAAGCAGCCCCTCACTCCGACCCTGTCCCCGTGAAGAGCGGGGAAAGGGAGTCGACCCGCGCAAGTTGGACCGGGAATGGCCATCATCAATAGCGTCGAAGTCTCCAAGCCCCGCCTCGACCTCACCAGGCCGGTGCTGTGGCTGTTCGCGATCATCCTGGTCGGGCTGATCGCGCTGCCGCTGTCCTGGCTGATCGTCTTCAGCGTGACCGACAAGGCGCGGCATCTCACGCTGCAGAATTTCGTCACCATCTTCTCCGACCCGGACTTCCTCGATCCGCTCGTCACCACCGCGATCATCGCGGTCAGCTCGGCTCTGATCTGTTGCGTCGTCGCCGCGCCGATGAGCTGGCTGGTGTCGCGCACCGACATGCGGGGACGGCAGACCATCCGCGCTCTGGTGACCGCCTCTTTCGTCACGCCGCCGTTCCTCGGGGCCGTCGCCTGGGAGCTGCTGGCAGCACCCAACAGCGGCCTGCTCAACCAGCTCTATCGTTTCGTCGGCGGCGCGGAATCCGATGCCTTCCTGTTCAACATCTATTCGATGCGCGGCATCATCTTCGTGATCTCCTGCTACACCTTTCCCTTCGTGTTCGTGCTGGTGGCGAATGCGCTCGACACCATGCCGGGCGAGCTGGAGGATGCGTCAGCGATCCTCGGCGCCAAGGCCTGGACCACGGCGCGGCGGGTCACCATTCCGCTGGCGCTGCCGGCCTTGGTCGCCGGCAGCCTGATCGCGTTCCTGCAGGCGATGACGCTGTTCGGCTCGCCGGCGATCCTGGCCTTGCCCGCCGGCTTCCACACCATGACGACGAAAATCTGGAGCCTGTTCCAGTATCCGCCGAAGCTCGAGCTCGCGGCCGCGGCTGCCGTGCCGCTGCTGCTGGTGACCATCCTGCTGCTGCAGGCGCAGAAATTCATCCTGGGCCGCCGCGGCTACTCCGTGGTCGGCGGCAAATACGGCGCGCCGCGCCAGGTCGAGCTGAAAAGATGGCGCTGGCCCGCGCTGGCCTTCTGCCTGCTGGTGCTGCTCAGCCCGGTATTCCTGCCCTATTTCGCGCTGCTCAATGCCGCGTTCTCGCCGAACGCCACGACGCTGGCGACGCCATCCACGCTGACCCTGCGCAACGTCCTCTTCGTGCTCACCGAGCTCTCCGCGACCGGGCTCGTGCTGAGGAACACGGTGATCCTGGGTACGGCGACCGCGACCATCGGCACGTTGCTGGCGCTGGTCATTGCCTATGTCACGGCGCGCCGGGTGATCGCGGGCTCGCGGCTGCTCGGCTTCCTCGCCACCGCTCCCGTGGCGGTGCCCGGCATCGTGCTCGGTGTCGGGTTGTTCCTGAGCACGAGGTCGGTCGCCGACAGCCCGGTGAACACGAAGATGATGTTGT
>NZ_JAFAVV010000304.1 GCF_019242285.1 Bradyrhizobium sp. | reverse complement strand
CACGCCGGAAGCGAACCAGGCGACGATCTGGCTGAAAACGGCGACCGGATTGGAGAAGAAGAACGGCGGCAGCCACACCTTCCCCAGCACCGCCACGGTGGCGAGGAATTGCCACAGCGCAAGCGCGACGACGGCGACGAGGAGCTGTAGCGCAAGGAGGCTCAGGCGGGACATAGCGATCGGTCTCGCCGTTCCCCTCCCCCTCGCTGGGAGGGGTCAGGGGTGGTCCCCAGGCACACCGCCCGTGGGGACCCCCCTCCCCAGCCCTCCCCCGTCGCAAGTCGGGCCTGCCCGACTTGCGCAGATTCATAATGCGCAACCGGGGTAAACCCCGGTTGCGTGGGGGAGGGAGTGCACTGTGCCTGCCGCGACTGCATCAATGTCGACCCTGACATCTACCTTCCTGATCAGCTCCGCAGTAGTCCATCACGGATGCTCGAAGGTGCCGACGATGCCGGTGGCGCCCTTGGCGTGGCCGTCGAGCGCCTTGATCAGGTCCTCGCGGGTCATGCCCGCCTGCAGCGCCGACGGCTCGAGATCGGTCGCGACCAGGGTGAAGATGTAGTGGTGCGGCGCGCCCGGCGGCGTGCACGGACCGAAGTAGTTGGACAGCTTCATCGTGCTCTGGCCGCCGACATATTTGTCGCTGGCCTTGGAGAGCTCGCCCTCGGCAAAACCCTTCACCGACGCCGGGATGCCGTAGGCGACGAAATGGCTGACGCCGCCCGGCGGCCGGCCCTCGGGATCGAACATCAGGAGGGCAAAGCTCTTGGTGCCGTCCGGCGGGTTCGCCCAGGAGAACGCCGGCGAGACGTTTTCGCCGACGCAATTCGGATTGCTCTTGTTGTCTCCGGCCATCTTCTTGGCGAGCCGCGCGCCGTCCTTGAAGCTCGACGACGACAGCGAGAACGCCGCGGGCGTCCCCGCCGCATCCGCCTGGTGCACACCGGCGCACGCGACGATTGCGATCGCGCCTGCCAGCATCAATCCACGTGAGAACATTTCGTCCCTCCTACTTGCCATCACACACCGCGCCGTTGCCTTCACGCCCGCGGAACCCGATGAAAGGCCTGCTTCATCCGGCGCCCGCCTGCGCGTAGGTCTTCAACACCTCACTCTTGAGAACACTCCATATCTCGCGGTGAAGCGCGTGAAATTCCTTCTGCAGCCTCACCTCGAAGATGTCGCGCGGCCGCGGCAGCGGCACCGGCCAGTCGCCGATGATCCGCGCGCCCGGCCCCGCCGACATGATCACCACCCGGTCGGCCAGCGCGATCGCCTCCTCGAGATCATGGGTGACGAACAACACCGCCTTGCGGTCGGCGCTCCACAGTTCGAGCAGGAGATTGCCCATGATCTGCCGGGTCTGGGCATCGAGCGGGCCGAACGGCTCGTCCATCAGGAGTATCTTGGGATCGCGGATCAGGACCTGGGCGAGGCCGATGCGCTTGCGCTGGCCGCCGGAAAGCATGTGCGGGTAGCGGTTGCCGAAGGCGGCTAGCCCAACCGAAGCGAGAAATCTTTCCGCCCGCGGCAGTGCCTTGCCTCGCGGCGTGCCGGCGACTTCGAGCCCGATCGCAACATTGTCCAGCGCCGTCTTCCAGGGAAACAGCGCATCGGCCTGGAACAGGTAGCCGGCATCCCGGTTCAGCCCGGCGAGCGGCCTGCCGAAGATCTTCACCGCGCCCGCGGCCGGCTTGAGCAGGCCCGCCGCAACGTTCAGCAGCGTCGATTTCCCACAGCCGGTGGGGCCGACGATGGCGACGAACTCGCCATCGCCGACTGCGAGCTGCGCCCTCTCGACCGCAGTATAGACGCGTGCATCCGCCAGGCGAAATGCCACCGTCGCCTGTTCCAGCGCGACCGCCTGCGGCACCGCCCCGTCCACCCGCGTCCCTCCGAATTGGGCTGCTGGCTTAGCCGCTTGCTCGGACAAGTTCAACGTGGCCGTGCTACATGCTAACGCAGAGCTTCACCTTCCGCTGGAAGGTCAGGTCGTGCGTCCGGGGAGTCTTGAGCACCTTGCCGATGATCGCCTATAGCCATGTCGGCAAGAGCTTTGCGGGCCGCGGGACCGAGCGGGTCACGGCCGTCGACGACGTATCGCTCGAAATCGCCGAGGGCGAGTTCCTGGCGATCGTCGGCGCCTCGGGCTCGGGCAAGAGCACCCTGCTCCGGCTGACCAACCGGCTGATCGAGCCGGACCAGGGCCGGATCACGGTCGAGAGCGAGGACGTGCAGGCCGCCGATCCGGTCGGCCTGCGCCGCCGCATCGGCTATGTGTTCCAGAGCGGGGCGCTGTTCCCGCACATGAGCGTCGCCGACAATATCGGCATTACCCCAAAACTTCAGGGTACGCCTGCCGACAAGATCGCCACCCGGGTGGATGAACTCCTGGAGCTGGTCCAGCTCCGGACCGCCGATTATCGCGACCGCTTTCCCCACGAACTGTCCGGCGGCCAGCGCCAGCGCGTCGGCGTCGCCCGGGCGCTGGCGGCACGACCAAGGATCGTGCTGATGGACGAGCCGTTCGGCGCGCTCGATCCCCTGACCCGCGACGCGCTCGGCGACGATTACCGGGCACTGCATCGGAAGCTCAACCTCACCACGGTCATGATCACCCATGACATGACCGAGGCGCTGGTGCTGGCCGACCGCGTCGCGGTGATGCGCGCCGGCAAACTCCTGGCGCAGGGCACGCCGGCCGAGCTCTCGAAAAACCAGGACGGCTATGTGGCAGAGTTGCTGCGCACGCCGCGGCGGCAGGCGGAGCGGCTGAACGCGCTGTTGCCTGGGGACGGCGCGACATGAGTTTTCTCACCGATCCGCGCTGGGGCGAAGCATTCGCCCATCTCGCCGACTATCTCGGCAACCATGTTCGGGTCAGCGTCGCGGCGCTGGCGCTGGGACTCCTGGTCAGCCTGCCGCTCGCGATCGCCGCGCGGCAGCGGCCGGTGCTGCGGACCGCACTGCTCGCCGTCGCCTCGGTGGTGCAGACAGTGCCGGGCCTGGCGCTGCTCGCGCTGTTCTATCCGCTGCTGCTGGCGCTGGCCTCGGTGACGCTCGCCTGGTTCGGCTTCGGCTTCTCCGCCTTCGGATTCCTGCCGGCAGTGCTGGCGCTGGCGCTCTATTCGATGCTGCCGGTGCTGCGCAACACCATCACGGGCCTCAACGGCGTCGACGGCGAACTGATCGAGGCTGCGCGGGGCGTCGGCATGACGCCGCGGCAGTCGCTGTTTGCGGTCGAGCTGCCGCTGGCGCTGCCGGTGATCATGGCCGGCATCCGCACCTCGGCGGTGTGGGTGATCGGCACCGCAACGCTGTCGACGCCGATCGGCCAGACCAGCCTCGGCAACTACATCTTCGCCGGTCTCCAGACCCAGAACTGGGTGCTGGTGCTGTTCGGTTGTTTCGCCGCCGCCGTGCTGGCGCTGGCGGTCGACCAGTTGCTGGCGCTGATCGAGAACGGCTTGCGGGCCCGCAAGCGCGCGCGCACCGCGCTCGGCAGTTTCGGCATCGCGGCACTGGTGGTGGCCACACTGGTGCCGGCGCTGGCGCGCCCGGCCTCGAGCTATGCCATCGGCGCCAAGACCTTTACCGAGCAATATGTGTTGGCGGCGCTGATGGCCGATCGGCTGCGCGCCGCCGGGCTGTCCGCCTCGTCGCGCCAGGGGCTCGGCTCGAGCGTGATCTTCAACGCGCTCGCCGCCGGCGACATCGACGTCTATGTGGACTATTCCGGCACGCTCTGGCTCAACCAGTTTCACCGCACCGACACGCCGCCACGCGAAAAGCTGATCGAAGAGCTGAAAGCGGAGCTCGAGAAGCAGCACATCACCCTGCTCGGCGAGCTCGGTTTCGAGAATGCCTATGCGCTGGTGATGCCGAAGCAGCGCGCGGACGAGCTCGGCATCCGCTCGATCGCCGATCTCGCCTCGCATGCGGCGACGCTGTCGATCGCGGGCGACTACGAGTTCTTCTCGCGCCCGGAATGGGGGGCGCTGCGAGAGGCCTACGGACTGCCATTCAAGGCCCAGCGGCAGATGCAGCCCGACTTCATGTATGCAGCGGTGGCTTCCGGCGAAGTCGACGTGATCGCGGGCTATACCAGCGACGGCCTGATCGCCAAATACGACCTCTCCGCGCTCGACGATCCCCGCCATGCGATTCCGCCCTATGACGCGATCGTGCTGCTCGCACCGAAGCGCGCCGGCGACGAGAAGCTCAAAGCGGCGCTCCAGCCGCTGCTCGGCCGGATCGACATCGCGACCATGCGTGAGGCAAACCTGCGCGCCTCCGGCAACGATGCCGCCGCCTCGCCGGAGGCGGTCGCGCGCTGGCTGTGGCAGCGGATCGAGAACCACTGATGTGAGAGGGATTGGATTGGCACGACGGCGGTGGTGCGCGATCGCTGCCGCCCTTGTGCAATCCCGCGCCAGCATGCCGGAAATTTCGTCTTGATCGGCTGCGCCGCTGGTCTAAGATTTCGGGACCACGTTCCATAATTTGGAACCGTTCCAGTTTCGATCATGAGCGCCCTGACCAATGCCATCGAGCTTCTGCGCTGCTTCTCGACCGCCAGGCCGGACCTGTCGTTCGCCGACGTGGTGGCGATCACCGGCAAGCCGAAGAGCTCGACCTCGCGGCTGTTGCGGAGCTTGCGCGATTGCGGATTGCTGGAGCAGGATCCGCATACCCGCCGCTACCGTCCGGGCCTGCTGACCTTCGAGCTCGGCCGGCTGCATCGCGCCCATGACGATCTGATCGGCACCGCCGAGCGCGAGCTGCGCGAGGTCTGCGCCCGCACCGGGCATACCGGCTACATCGCGGTGCTCGACGGCCATGAGCAGGTAGTGCTGCGCATCGTGCCGGGCTCCAATCCGCTCCGGGTCGTCAACCCGCCGGGCCAGCGCACCTCCGCGCTCGCCACCTCGAACGGCCGCGCCATGCTGGCACGATTGTCCGACCAGGACATCCGCGCCCGCGTGCCGGGAACGTTTCCAAGGCTGCCGCGCAACGCGCCGCAGAATTTCAAGCAGCTCATGGAGCGGTTGAGCGAGATCCGCCGCACGGGTGTCTCCGAGGCCTCCGACGAGGCGATCGAAGGCGTCGGCTCGCAGGGTTTTGCGCTCGCAAGCGGCGAGACCGGCGAATTGATCGGCATCGCGGTCTCCTATTCGGTGCAGGCGACCACCGCAGCCGAGCGCGCCAATGTCCGCCGCGAGCTTGCCGCGATGGCCGGGAAGCTCCGCCGCATGACCGGCGATCCGCTCGGCCAGACGGGGATGCCGTTACGCACAGGAGCTGGAGCCCGATGAGCGCGGCGGGTGGACGCAGCAACGGCCTCGCGCTGCTCGTCCTGCCGAGCGCCCTGCTCTTCACTTTGTTCTTCTTCCTGCCGATCGGGCTGATGGCTGTCATGAGCCTGCTCACCGGCAATCCCGTGGTGATGCCGCATGTCGCCTTCACCACCAGGCATTACGCGCGCATCGTCAACGACACCTATTACCTCGAGGTGATCTGGACCACGATCCGGATCGGACTCGTGACGACGCTGGTCGCGCTCGCGATCGGCTATCCGCTGGCGCATTGGATGGCGCGGATCAGGAGCCGCGCCGGCCACGCGGCACTGCTGATGGCCGTGCTGGCGCCGATGCTGACCGGCATCGTGGTGCGCACCTTCGCCTGGATGACCCTGCTCTCCGACAAGGGCGTCATCAACCAGACCCTGATCTCGCTCGGCCTGGTCACCCAACCGCTGAAGCTGATGTACAACGAGACCGGCATCGTCATCGGCCTCGTCCACATCTATGTGCCGTTCATGGTGCTGACGTTGACCGGCGTGATCGGCCGCATCGACGAGCGGCTGGAGCAGGCGGCGGAGAATCTCGGCGCCAGCCCGTTCCGCGCCTTCATCGAGGTGACGTTGCCGTTGAGCCTGCCCGGCATCCTCGCCGGCTCGCTGCTCGTGTTCGCATTGTCGATCAGCGCCTATGTCACGCCGATCCTGCTCGGCGGATTCCAGATCATGACCTTGCCGATCCTGATCTACCAGCAGATCTCGGCGAACTTCAACGTCGGCTTCGCCGCAGCCCTCGGCATGCTGCTGCTCGCACTCTCGCTTGCGCTCGTCCTGGCCTATAACCGCGCGCTCGGCCTCGTCTCCGGTCAGCAGGAGTTGCAGTGAGGCCAATGATGCGAATTTCCACCTCATCCGGCACGGCAAGCCCGATCGTGCGCCAAAGTGGCGTGACGGCGGCCACGAAATCCGCCGTCGCGCCCTGGCGCTGGGGCCGCGCGCTCTATCTCGCCGTCAACATCGCGGTGCTGATCTTCCTGCTGGCGCCGATCGCCATCGTCGTGGTGTTCGCGCTCAATCCGACGCCCTTCATCCAGTTTCCGCCGGTCGGCATCTCACTGCGCTAGTTTCAGAAGTTCTTCGCGGCGCGCGACTTCATGCATGCGCTCGGCGTCAGCCTCGAGGTCGCCGTGCTCACCACCGTCTGCGCCACCCTGCTCGGCGCTTCCGCTGCGCTCGCGATCGCGCGCGGCAACCTGCCCGGCGCGCGACTGGTGCTGGCGACCATGCTCTCGCCTCTGATGCTGCCGGCGATCCTCACCGGGCTTGCGTTGTTCCAGGCCTATGTGCTGCTCGACGTCGGCCGCCCGCTCTGGGGGCTGGTCGCGGGGCACACGCTGGTGACGATCCCCTACGTCGTCCGCACCACGCTCGCGGTGCTGCACAATTTCGACCTGCGGCTGGAAGAGGCCGCGCGCAATCTCGGCGCAAGCCCGGCGCGCACCTTTTTCGAGGTCACGCTGCCGCTGGTCAAGCCCGGCGTTCTCGCCGGCGCGATCTTCGCCTTCATCGTCTCGTTCGACCAGTTTCCGGTATCGCTGTTCCTGGTCAATCCGGGCGGCGAGACGCTGCCGATCACGCTGTTCAACTACCTGAAATTCGACCTCGACGGCACGATCGGCGCCGCCTCCGTGGTGTCGATCCTGCTGGCCTTTGTCGTCGTCATCGCGCTCGACCGCACCGTCGGCCTGCGCGCCTATGTCAAGCTGTAACGGAGAATCGGGACATGCCGCATTCGTTTGAACGTTCGCATCTCAGCCGCCGCCGTTTCCTCAGCCTCGGCGCCGGGGCCGGCCTCGCCGCGCTCGCTTCGCCGCATGTCGCGCGCGCGGACGAGCCGGTGCTCAACATCACCGGCTGGGGCGGCAAATGGGGCGACGTGATGAGCGCCGAAATCGGCCCGGCATTCGAGAAGGAGTTCAAGTGCAAGCTCAACACGGACCGGGCGCTGCCGTTCCTGCCGAAGCTGCAGGCGAGCTCGCGCTCGGCACCGGTCTACGACGTGCTGCACACCAATTCCAACGAGCAATGGGCCGCGGTCGAGATGGGCCTGGTCGAGCCGAAGATCGATGCCAAGCTCGTCCCCCATCTCGCGGACGTCTATCCCTACGCGGTGAGCGACAAGATTGTCGGCGTCTCGATCTTCACCAGCGCCATCGGCATGGGCATCCGCACCGACAAGGGATATGCGAACGTCAATTCGTGGAAGGAATTGTGGGATGCCAAATATAACGGC
>NZ_JAFAVV010000157.1 GCF_019242285.1 Bradyrhizobium sp. | reverse complement strand
CCGTTGGTCTTGCTCTCGGCAGGCGGGCGGTATTTCACCAGCCGCCCGACCGAAGGCAGGAAGTTGCGGAACGGGTCCTCGGCATAGACGCGGGATTCCACCGCCCAGCCGGTCAAGGTTACGTCCTTCTGCGCGAGAGCGAGCTTCTCGCCGGCAGCAACCCGGATCATCTGCTCGACCAGGTCGATGCCGGTGACGAGCTCGGTCACGGGATGCTCGACCTGCAGACGGGTGTTCATCTCCAGGAAATAGAAGCTCTTGTCCTGGCCGGCGACGAACTCGACCGTGCCGGCGGAATCATATTTCACCGCCTTGGCGAGCGCGACCGCCTGCTCGCCCATCCTGCGGCGGGTGACCTCGTCCAAGAGCGGCGACGGCGCCTCCTCGATCACCTTCTGATTGCGGCGCTGGATCGAGCATTCGCGCTCGCCGAGATAGATGACGTTGCCGTGCTTGTCGCCGAGCACCTGAATCTCGATGTGTCGGGGATCGACGATGAACTTCTCGATGAAGACGCGGTCGTCGCCGAACGAGGACTTCGCCTCCGCCTTCGCCAGCGTGAAACCTTCCGCGACCTCCTTGGTCGAACGGGCGATCCGCATGCCCTTGCCGCCGCCGCCCGCGGAGGCCTTGATCATCACGGGATAGCCGATGTCGTCGGCGATCCGGACTGCATGCCTCTCATCCTCGATGACGCCGAGATGACCCGGCACGGTCGACACTCTTGCCTTCGCCGCAGCCTTCTTGGATTCGATCTTGTCGCCCATCGCGGCAATCGCATCCGGATTGGGCCCGACGAAGACGATGCCGGCGGCGGCGAGCGCCCGCGGAAACGCCTCGCGCTCGGACAGGAAGCCGTAACCGGGATGCACGGCCTCGGCGCCGGTCCTCTTGCAGGCCTCGACGATGCGGTCGATCAGAAGATAGCTTTCGGCCGCGGCCGGCGGCCCGATCAGCACGGCCTCGTCGGCCATCTCGACGTGGAGCGCATCGCGGTCGGCCTCGGAATACACGGCCACCGTCTCGATTCCCATCTTCCGCGCAGTCTTGATGACCCGGCAGGCAATCTCGCCGCGATTTGCGATCAATATCCGTTTGAACATGCTTTTCTTGCTTGCAGCCCCAGGGCAGGTTCCCCTCCGCAATCTGGCACGCGGAGGCGGACGTCACAATTGCGTCTACAGCAAAATGCGCCGCAGGCAACCGCTTCCCGGACGGCCGCGGCTCATATCTGGTCAGCCCGTATAGCTGTTGAATCGCCCGCGCCTGTAGGCCTGTGAGACCGCCTTCATCAACTCGGCAGCCTCCTCCTCAAGATAATTGTTGGCGACGATCAGGGCGCGGATCGTCGCCCGCTTGTCACCGCCGCAAGCGGCAATGGCCTGATCGACGGCCATCTCGAGCTCGTCCTCCTCCTGGTTCCGGGGCCGTGACTGGGAGGACATGGGAAGCTTCCGTGCTGGTCGAGCAGGGCGAATGTTCCCTTTTTGTTCTTGATAAGTCAATTCGGAATTACCTTTATCCACAACATCATGGCGGTATTCCTGGAAGGATTTCAAGGGTATTCACCCGCTCTTGGCCGCGCGCTGCACCAGCGTGTGAACGAAACGGAGCTTCTCGATCACCGCCGGCGACAGGATGAAGGGATAGAGATCGCGCAGGCCCATCGCGCGGTTGACGCTGTTCATGGCGAAGGTGAAGGGCAGCCACGCGGCGACGAGGCTGTCGAAATTGTCGGTCGTGTAGGGATCGAAGGCGACCCGGACGGACAGCCCGCCGACCCGATCCGCGGATGGCCGGACCTCCAGGCCGAATTCGGCGGCCATTTCCAGGGTGTCGACGATGTGGAGATAGTGCGCCCACGTCTCGGCAAAATCCTCCCAGGGATGGGTGGTCGCATAGGCCGAGACGTAATGCTGCTGCCAATCCGCCGGCGGTCCCTCGGCATAGTGGCGTTGCAGCGCCTGCGCGTAGTCCATGGAATCATCGCCAAACAGCGCCCGGCAGGCCTCGAGCCGTCCGCCATCGCGCACCAGCACGTCCCAGAAATAGTGCCCAACCTCGTGGCGGAAATGCCCGAGCAGTGTGCGATAGGGTTCCCCCATCGCCAGCCGCCGCTTCTCGCGTTCGGCATCGTCGGCTTCGGCGATCGCGATCGTGATCAGCCCGTTATCGTGCCCGGTCAGGACCTTCTGGGCCTGGAGCGGATCGTCGGCGAGGAAATTGAAGATCAGGCCATGCGCCAGATCCTCGGTGCGGGTCTTCACCGGCAGATTCCAGCGGAGCAGCGAATAGAACAGCCGGTGTTTTGCGACCTCCAGCTCACGCCACGCCGCCAGCCTGACCGGATCGGAAAGATCTGGCACGGTGCCATTGTGCCGGCAAGCGCGGCAGTAGCGCTCGCTCGAGCCCGGCTCGGTCAGCCAGTTGCAGGCGTCGAACTCGGAATTGGCGCAGAGCATGCGACCTTCGGCGTCATCGGCGAGCGTTTTCCAGGCCGCGCCCGCAGGCTCGATCGCCGACAGCGTCATCTTCTCCGGCAGAAGCGCGAGGCGGTGGCCGCAGCGGCCACAAATGCGATTCTCGAAATAGACGATGTTGCCGCAGGCTTGGCAGACGAACAGCTTCAAGACGTGACCCCGAATGCAACGAGACAAGACGCCCCGCAAAGACTCGTGGATGCGCGTTTCGTTCCGCTCACCCGGAACAATTCACCGGATGTCACGTTCGAGGTCTTGCGTTTCCCCGACGCTCGAAACCAACCCCGTTCCGCCTCTCGCAGGCGCGACGGGGCTGTTTTTTGCCGAGGCGGATCGACACGGGAAGTGCCCGTCTATGGCGCGAGACGACGGCGCCTTCATCCGGTATCGCTGCCGAATAATCCACATCCCGCCGGAGCGCCCTGCCGCGATGCCACCGACCGAAGCCCTGCTGGCCTGGACCATCATCGTGGTCGCGACCACCGGTGTCATCACGAATCCCTTTCGCCTCCCCGAAGCGGCATGGGCGGTCGCCGGCGCGGCGCTGCTGGTGCTGCTCGGCCTCTTGCCCTGGAACGACGCGTTGAACGGCATGCGCAAGGGCATCGACGTCTATCTGTTCCTGATCGGGATGATGCTGGTCGCGGAGCTGGCGCGGCTCGAAGGATTGTTCGATTATCTTGCCGCCTACGCGGTGGAGCATGCGAGGGGCTCGCCGCAGCGGCTGTTCCTGCTGCTCTATGCCGTCGGCATCCTCGTCACCGTGCTGTTGTCCAATGACGCGACCGCGATCGTGCTGACGCCCGCGGTCTATGCCGCGACGCGGGCCGCAGGCGCGGCGCCGCTGCCCTATCTGCTGATCTGCGCCTTCATAGCCAATGCCGCGAGTTTCGTGCTGCCGATCTCCAATCCCGCCAACCTCGTGGTGTTCGGGGCCCGCATGCCGCACCTCGCCGAATGGCTGCGCCAGTTCGCGCTCCCGTCGGTCGCCTCCATTATCGTGACCTATGTCGTCCTGCGCCGGACGCAACGCCGCGCGCTGGCGGAGGAGAACATCGAAACCAGCGCACCGAAGCCGCACCTTGGCCGCGGCGGCAAGCTCACCGCCCTCGGCATCGGCGCGATCGCGATCGTGCTGCTGACGGCCTCGGCGCTGGACGTGCAGCTCGGCCTGCCGACCTTCCTGTGCGGGTTGGTCACGGCGGCGGGTGTGCTGACCTTGAACCGGCAGTCGCCCTGGCCGCTGATCAGGCACGTGTCCTGGGGCGTGATCCCGCTGGTCGCCGGGCTTTTCGTGATGGTCGAAGCTTTGGTCGCGACCGGCGTGATCGGACGGCTCAGCGCGATCCTGCATGACGCGGTCGCACAGTCGGCGCCACTGACCGCGTGGGGCCTCGGCCTCGTCGCGGCACTCGCCGGCAACATCGCAAACAATCTTCCGGTCGGCCTGATCGCCGGCTCGATCGCGACCAATGACCATCTGCCGCCATCGGCGGTCAGCGCCATGCTGATCGGCGTCGATCTCGGCCCCAATCTCTCGATCACCGGCTCGCTCGCAACGATCCTCTGGCTTGCAGCGTTGAGACGGGAAAAGATCGACATCGGCGCCTGGCGCTTTCTCAAGATCGGTGCGCTGGTGATGCCGCCCGCCCTGATCGCGGCGCTGGCAGCCGCGATCAGGTAGGTGCCGCTACTTCCTCGGCGGCTTGAGCGACGAGTTCACCCATCCAGCGTCACCCGATTTGAGCGGATCGGGCCCGTCGCAATCCATGCAGCGCATCGCGCGCGTTCCTTTGCCGCCCGGCGGCAAGGCGAAACTCATCGGCTTCCTGCACTTCGGACAGAGCTTGTGCGGAGAAGCGCTCATGGCCACCTCTCCTCATTCGCAGGCACAGTTTTGCAAGCAGTCTTCGGCCGCATACCCTCTCCCTCCTGAGAACAGACGAACTCCATCGAGCCGTCGCGAAGGCAAGCGCGACGGGCTTGTGACCAGAGAAACCTGCTGGGATCAGCGGCCCTTGATCGCGATCAGTTTGGGTGTTGGAGGAAGGGAGCCGTCCGCTTCAACGGGGACGGCGATCGGGCGACGGAAAGTTGTGGCCGATCGCCACCGGGACATCAGTTCAAACCTCATAGCCAGATCCTCCAAAGAGCAACGTGGGTACGAGCGGCACCGGACACCTCTGGTGCCTGTCCTCAATCGCCGGGGCCCTCCAAGAGGCACCCCGGATCGCCAATCCGGCGACGGCTAGAAAATGCCGGCAGCCGAAGATGGTTCCGAGCCGTTCCGGCAGAAAATCGGCAGCATATTCACCGATGTCGGACCACGGACGGCCCGTAACAAAACCGTCACACAGCAAAACTAGACAGAAACAGCGGCCGTGAGAGCCGCAGGTCCGCCGTTTGCTGGGGAGATTCTTCATGCGCCGCACTGTCGCGCTGCTGTCTGCAAGTCTGTTCACCCTCGCCGCTGGTGCTGCGTCCGCGCAGAACGCCACGCCCCACAACCTCATCCTGTTCGTCCCCGACGGCCTGCGCGCGCTGAAGGTGACGCCGGAGACGGCGCCGGCCATGGCCGAGGTCCGCGACAAAGGCGTCAATTTCAAGAACCCGCATTCTGTGTTTCCGACCTTCACCATGGCCAACGGCTCGGCGATGGCGACCGGGCACTATCTCGGCGACACCGGAACGTTCTCCAATACGATCTATTCCGGCTACACCTCGGTGCCGGGCGGCGACACCGTCACGCCCTTCCTCGAGAACGATGCCGTGCTCGGCGACATCGACGAGCATTTCAAGGGCAACTATCTCAACGAGGAGACCCTCCTGAAGGTGGCCCGCGCCAACGGCTTTTCGACCGCTGCGATCGGCAAGGTCGGCCCGACCTACATTTTCGACCACACTGATCGTACCGACAAGGGGCCAGCTCCCCATTCGATCGTGGTCGATGACGCGACCGGCTCGAAGACCGGGGTGCCGCTGTCCGACGAGATGAAGGACGCGCTGACCAAGGCCAACCTGCCGCTCACCACGCCCGGCCGCGGCGACAATGGCAAGGCCGGCGACGCCAAGACCGCGGGCACCACGGCCGCCAACACCGCCCAGCAGGCCTATTTCGCCGATGTCGCGAGCAAGGTCGTGCTGCCGATGCTCAGGGCCCAGAACAAGCCGTTCGTGCTGGTGTTCTGGTCACGTGATCCCGACGGCACCCAGCACAATCAGGGCGACAGTCTCAACACCATCACGCCCGGCATCAACGGCCCGACCTCGCTCGCCGGCATCAAGAACGCCGACGACAATCTCGCGCAGCTTCGCAAGAGCCTCGACGAACTCGGGCTCGCCGCTTCGACCGACATCATTATCTCCGCCGACCACGGTTTCTCGACGATTTCGAAGGAAAGCAAGACGAGCCCTTCGGCCAAGGCAAGCTACGGCGACACGCCGCAGAACTACCTGCCGATGGGCTTCCTCGCGCTCGATCTCGCCAAGGCGCTCGACTTGCCGCTGTACGATCCCAACGACAAGAACGCGAAGATCGGCGACAACGCCCACACCAAGGCCGGCAACGGCCTGATCGGCAACGACCCAGCGAAGCCCGACCTCGTGATCGCTGCCAATGGCGGCTCCGATCTGATCTATCTGCCGAACAACGACAAGGAACTCGCCGATCGCACCATCAAGGCGCTGCTCGAGCAGGACTATGTCAGCGGGCTGTTCGTCGACGACGCGCTTGGTAACTTTCCGGGCACGCTGCCGATATCGGAGGTCAACCTGAAGGGCAAGGCGGTGACGCCCAATCCCTCGATCGTGGTCAACTTCCGCTCCTATGTGGAAGGATGCAACGAGCCGACCAACTGCTCGGTCGAGGTTGCCGACACGGTGCTGCGGCAGGGCCAGGGCATGCATGGCAGCTTCGGCCGCGGCGACACCATGAATTTCATGGCGGCGATCGGGCCGGACTTCAAGGCGGGCTATGTCGACGCGCTGCCGGTCAGCAACGCCGATGTCGGCATGACCGCGGCGAAGCTGCTCGACCTGCACGCGTCGGCGCAAGGCGGCCTAATGGGCCGGGTGATGTCGGAAGCGCTGCCCAATGGTGAGACGCCGAAGTCGTCGGAGGGCGAGCTCACCTCCAAGCCGGCGGCGAACGGCCTGCAGACCATCGTCAAATACCAGAGCGTGCTGTCGCAACGCTATTTCGACGCGGCGGGATTCGCCGGACGTACCGTCGGGATCGAGGCGGAAGGCTCGAAAGAGAAAACGGCGGGGAAATGACCCCGCCGCTTCCTTGAGCTAACGAAGATGGCGTCGGGATGCACTCACATCCCGATGTCGAACACGTAGGGAAGCTGCGCCAGCGACGGCAGGGCAGCAGCACCGACCAGGGTCGCGACCAGCCCCATCAGGGTGCGGCTGACGCGCTGCTTGCCGCGCATCTGGCTCGAGATCCATTCCAGCACCTCGGTGTCGACCTTGGCGGCGTAGGTCGGCGCCCAGCTCTCGATGTCGGTATCGGGCGACAGCGCGACCGTGCGCGGCGGCACCGGCAGGCCGGATTCGGAAGCGGCATGGTGGGCGATCGCCTTGGCCAGCAGATCGTCGAAGCGGCCATCGTCGCTGCGTTCAGTCGCGGCATCGTTGATCTCGAACAGCGCCTCGGCCTCGGCACGGCTGATCGGCTGATGCTCGACCGCCGGCGCGGTGAGGATGCGCACGCACAGCGCGGCATCGACCGCATCCAGCGCGCGGGAGAAATGAACACGGCCCTTGGTGGTGGGACCTTCGCCGGTGATGACGCCGTCGCGGACCAGCGTCAGCGCATCGGCTGCGCTTTCCCGGCTCAAAGGCTCGGGAATGACGATCTGTTCAACGGCTTCAGGCATGATGGCGGACATCGCTTGCAGTTTCTCAGTTTCAAGTTCTGGGCCAGCATGGCCGGCCGACGTAAACGTGTGGTTAAAGATCGCCCACTCGCATCGCGAGCTTTCTAGAGATTGCGGGCTGGTTGCCCACGTCCCCCGGTATCGTTCGGGAACGATCGCGTGTCCGACGATCGGACGGCGTGATGCAAACCACAGAAGGCAATGTCATGGCAATCCGGGTTTGCACTGCGACATGATTTTTGTCCTCACAGTGTTTTTTTCGTCGCAGCACTTTGAATCAAAAGAAGTTGCCAACAGCGCGCGACGAAAAAGAATGATTTGCCCTTTTGCTGTTCCTAAGTTCACTTGGGCGCCCGCGCACCTATATATTGGCGCTCAAATTCCCTTGTAACTTGAATGACATGAGGTTGTCGCATGGCACTGCAGATAGGCGCTGTGGCCCCGGACTTCGAGGCCCAAACCACCGAGGGCAGGATCAGGTTCCATGACTGGATCGGCGACTCCTGGGTGCTGCTGTTCTCGCACCCGAAGGATTTCACTCCGGTCTGCACCACCGAGCTCGGCGCGCTCGCCAGGCTGAAGCCGGAATTCGACAAGCGCGGAGTCAAGCTGATGGGGCTTTCGGTCGACCCGGTCGACCGGCATTCGAAATGGGCCGAGGACATCAAGGAGACGCAAGGCGCGGCGCCGAACTACCCGATGATCGGCGACACCGACTTCAACGTCTCGAAGCTCTACGACATGCTGCCGGCCTCGACCGCGGGCGACGTCGCGACCCGCACTGCGGCCGACAACCAGACCGTCCGCAACGTGTTCGTCATCGGCCCGGACAAGAAGATCAAGCTGGTGATGGTCTACCCGATGACGACCGGGCGCAATTTCCTGGAAATTCTCCGCTCGATCGATTCGCTGCAGATGACCGCGAAGCATCGCGTCGCGACGCCGGCCGACTGGAAGCAGGGCGAGGACGTCATCATCGCCGGCTCCGTCAGCGACGACGAGGCCAAGAGGATCTATCCGGATGGGTGGAAGGCACCGAAGCCATATATCCGGATCGTGCCCCAGCCACGGTAAGCGGCGCTGACGCGGGCGACCCCGGAACCTGGAGTCTCTGGGGTCAGCTCATGCCGCCCGCATGCCGTCGAGGAATTTCTCGACCTCGGCCTTGAGCCGGAGACTTTCCCCCGAAAGCGCCCGAGCCGACGTGAACATGCGGTTGGAGCTTTCGCCGGTCTCGTCGGCACCGTGCGCCGCGTTGCGGATATTGGCAACGACCTCGGCCGTCCCGCCCGCCGCCGAGCGGACGCTCTGCGTGATGCTCTGCGTCGCCGCGCGCTGCTGCTCCACCGCCGCCGAGATCGTGGCCGCGATGTCGCTGATGCGCCCGATGGTCTGGCCGATCGCCTTGATGGCGTCGACCGACTCCCTGGTCACGAGCTGCATGTGGGCGATCTGGCTGCCGATCTCGTCGGTTGCCTTGGCCGTTTGCCCCGCAAGCGTCTTTACCTCCTGCGCCACCACCGCAAAACCACGTCCGGCATCGCCGGCCCGCGCCGCCTCGATCGTGGCGTTCAGGGCCAACAGATTGGTTTGTTCGGCGATCGACGTGATCAGCTTCACGACATCGCCGATGCGCGCGCCGGCTTCGGTGAGCTCGTTGATCCGCTGATCGGTCGCCGCGGCCTGTCTGACCGCCTCGGCCGCGATGCCGGTGGATTCCTGCGCGCGGCGGGTGATCTCGGCGATCGAACCTGACAGCTCGTCCGATGCCGATGCAGCCGACCGGACGTGATCGGACGCCGTCTCCGAGGCTCCGGCGCACTGCCCCGAGAGTTCGGCGGTGGTCCGCGCCGTCTGGGTGAGCTGGCCGGCAACGCGCTCGAACTCCCCGGTCGATCGCAGCACATTTTCGATGATGCCGCCGACGCTGGCTTGAAATCCGTCCACGAATCGCGCCAGCTCGGTCTTGCGCTGCTCCGCGGCAGCAGCGGTCGATGCGGCCTGCTCATCGCGCAGCTTTTGACGCTCGACCGACGCGTTGCGGAAGATCGCAAGTGTCCGCGCGATGTCGCCGATTTCATCGGCCCGATCGTCGCAGTCGATCGCGACCTCGTTCCTGCCTTCCGCTATCGCCGTGAGCGATTGCGTGACGGAGGCAAGCGGCCTGGTGACGCGACGGACCACCAGCATCGTCAGCGCCAGCACCAGCAGCGCAGCAAATCCCGCAGCGATCGCCATCTCACGCATCGCCTGCGTCACCATGGCATCGAGCTCGGCCATCGGGATGCCGACATAGAGGATGCCGATCACCTTTCCGGCCGGACCTGAAACGGGGAAATAGGCAGTCATGAACGACTTGCCGAACAGGACCGCGGGCCCGAAATAGGCCTCGCCACGGCGCAGCCTGGCCTGGGCCGGATGGTCGGGCGCAAGCTGGGTGCCGACCGCGCGCTCGCCGTTCTCCTTCTTGACGTTGGTCGAGCGGCGCACGAATTGCCCGCTCGCCTCGTCATGGACGAACAGGGTCGCGTTGCCGCCAACATAGGAGACGGCGCGGTCGACGATCGCATGGTCCTTCAGCTGGGGAAACTCCGGCAGCTGCACGGCCGTCACGGCGCCGTCCTTGAGGGTGATCCTGGCGTCCTTGAACGTCTCGGCAAAAGTGAGCGCCAGGGTACGGAGATTGACCTCGATATCGCGCTGCGCCCGTCCGCTGAAATCAGTGGTCAGCGACCAGTAGGCGGCACCAACGACCAGCGCGGTATTCACCGCGATCACCAAGGCAGCGACGACGAGCGCCCTGGTCCCGAGCTTGAACTGAAGCGACGGCAGGAACGGATTGACCGACAATGACGTTGACCTCTGAAAGGAATACGAACTGCAGCTTCCATGCTGTCATTTGGCGGGCCCTTAATTTTTCGCTCCGTGAAACCCCGGATTACGTAGAGCGATACCTTCAGGCATGGCCCTCCAGCCTCCCGTCATCGTCTGGTTTGCAACGACCTGCGTCGGCTCCCAGACGCTGCGGCCAGCTAATGCCTTCGCCAGCGATTCGCTGGACTGGCAACGGAAGCCGCGCCATCTCGACTGGGTCCGTGGCCTGCGCGCTGCATGGCAAAGCGGCTTCTCTTTGACAGAAAAGGGAATCCGGCTATCGTCGCCCCATCGTCAACACTGGGGGATGACAATGGACGACGACAAGCCGATCATGGAACAGGCGACCGACGCCATCGGCGGCGCGGCAGAGGCGACAGGCGACGCGATCAAGGCCGCGGTCAGGAAGGTCAGGCGCGCGGCCAAGCGCGTCGCCAAGAAGGTGACCGCGAAGAAGGCCAAGAAAGCCGCGAAGAAGGCCTACAAAAAGACGCCGAAGAAGGCCGTGAAGAAGGCGCCGAAGAAGCAGGCCAAGAAGAAGTCCAAGCGCTGACCGCTTCGGCACGTCATCGAAAGCCTCCCGGCGAAAACGCGCGGAGGCGAGGCGTCGCTCACCATTCCTCCGGGCAGGGATCGACAATCCGCCAGAGGTCGGTGCCGTTCTTGATCTTCTTCATCTCGGTGGTCAGGCCGCCATTGCGGCGGATCCAATCCTTCACCGTGTCGGGATAGTACGACATCAGGTCGGCGGTGCCCTCGGTGCTGGTGACCTTGATCCCGAAAGTGAAGGCCTTGTCATAATAGGCCTGGTGGAAGCCGAGGCTGGCGCGCGGCGTCACGCAGATCTTGTTCATCGGCACGATGCCGAACACCATCGTGCAGGCCGAATTGCAGATGCCGTCGATCACGACGCGCTCGCCGGTCTCGCGGATGCGCTTGTACTTGGCCTTGTACTCGTCGACATAGCCGCCGTGGTCGCGCGTGATGTGCAACAGCGCGTGCGCCGGCGTGGCGGCCAGCAGGGGAAGCAGCAGGGCGAGCGGGGCGATGCGCATGGTCGGAGGGTAACCGAAGGCCTTTCCTGACGCCGGAACATGGGGGTGCGGCGGTCCGGCGGCCGAACTGTCGCTTGACTATGTTAGGAATTGGTTAAGCATGCGGAAACGGCCAAAAATTTGACGCATCGGCAAGGTTTTGCACGGCTTTTCCGCCCGTTTGGGTTAGAATGGCGGGAAATCGGCACGCCTCAAATCGACTTGGCGGCCTTTCCGGAGAATTGGGATGAATCGATCGAAGCTCGTCGCGGCCGCCTTCCTCGCCCTCGCAGTCGCCGCGGTGCCGCGCACCTCCGATGCCAGGATCCATCACCATCGCTACCACGGCTATTACAGCCACCGGTATGGCCTGCCCTACCCGATCAGCTATCTCCACAATTACGGCCCAGGTCCCGTGTCCGGCTCCTTCGCCTATTACGACGGCCCGGCCAGCAACCTCTGCTACCAGAGCGCCGCCGCCTATGTCGGGCAGGACCGCCGGCTGCATCCCTGCTTCTGAACCCCGTGGAATGAACGGTCAGTATGGGGGCCGATCGTTCCCGATCGGCCGCCGGCTTCGACGTAGAACCGGGACCGCAACTCTGATATCCAGATCACCACGCGCTCGTAGCTCAGCTGGATAGAGCATCGGATTTCGATTCCGAGGGTCGGGAGTTCGAATCTCTCCGAGCGCGCCATTTCGGTACAAAACTGGGCACTCCAAAACCTGCCGTTTTTGCGCTGGACTGCGCGACGAGGGTGCGCAGTAGCACGTTTTTCGACCCCATGATGCGCACCTCTTTCGTGTCCACCTCGATGCGCTGGGCCAGCGCGCGGAGGTGGTCGCGACGGTAGCCGCCCGATTCGGTGCGCACGCGCTTGCGGGCCTGGCTGAAGGTCTTGAGCGCCTCGGGTGTGATGCT
>NZ_JAFAVV010000018.1 GCF_019242285.1 Bradyrhizobium sp. | reverse complement strand
TGCCGCCACGACCGCCATCACCTCGTCCTCGCCGTATTCGCTGGGCACGCCGATGACAGCGGTTTCGCGCACCTTGGGATGCGCGCCGATTTCGGCCTCGACCTCGAACGACGAGATATTCTCGCCGCGGCGGCGGATGGCATCCTTCATGCGATCGACGAAGAAGAAATTGCCGGCCTCGTCGCATCGAAAAGCATCGCCGGTATGGAACCAACCGTTGCGCCAGGCGCGCGCGGTCGCTTCGGGATTGGCGTTGTAGCCGTGGTTCATGGTCCAGGGCTCATCGGCGCGTACGATCAATTCGCCGACGGTGCCGTGCGGCACTTCCATGTCGTTCTCGTCGACCACGCGCGCATCGAAGCCGGCACGAATCCGCCCGCAGGTCTTGGGCACGTCCGGATTCTTCTCCGACAGGATCGGGCACGAGATTTCCGTCATGTTGAAGACGGTGTAGATGTCTACGCCGAAGCGCGCGGTGAACTCGGCCGCGTCCTCGGCGAGCGGCACCATCACCACCTGGCGGAGGGTGTGATCGCGATCGCGCGGCGTCGGCGCAGCCTTCATCAGGAACGGGATCATCGCGCCCAGCAGCGTCATGGTCGTCGTGCCGGTGCTGCGCACGGTGTCCCAGAAAGTATCGGTATCGAAGGCTTCCACCAGCGCGATCGAGCCGCCGCGCACCAGCATGCGGTAGACGCCGCTGGTGCCGCCAACATGGAACAGCGGCAGATTCACCAGCGCCCGATCCTCCGACGTCACCGTATCGATTGCCTCCGTGGTCGCGGCGAGATGCCGATAGGACGACAGCACGCCCTTCGACGGACCGGTGGTGCCCGAGGTGTAGATGATGGCGTGGGTGTCCCACGGCATGATCGCGCGGGGCGGATCGGTGGGCTCGCCGGTCGCCACCGACAGCGCCTCCTCGCCGAGACAGCGGAATCCCTTCAATCCGGCCGGCGCGTGGCCGGAGACGGTCACGAGCGTGTCGAGCGCAGCCGTGTCGACTTCGGTCAGCCTTTCCGCGAGCCGCGCATCGGCGATCATCAGCCTTGACCCGGAATTCCTGATCACATGCGCGAGCAGCCGCCCGCGATAGGAGACATTCACCGGCACGTAGACCGCACCGATGTAGTTCAGCGCGAACCAGACCGCGATCGCGTGCGGGCCATTCGGCAGCCAGGACAGCACGAAATCGTCCTGCTTGACGCCCAGCGCCTGAAGACTCGCGGCGACCTTACGCACATTGGCGCGCAGGCGCGCATAGCTCCATTCGTCGCCGGTGGAAAACAAAACGAAGGTCCGGTCGCCACGCTCCCTCGCATAGCGCTCGACCAGATTGCGCAGCACATACCTGTCCGCCGCCGACGGGCGTTTGTCGCCACCGTTGTCGCCACCGTTGTCGCCACTCATGGGCGCCTCCCATTGTGCCGCCTGAAGCGGTCGTTTTGTCGCCTGGGCGCGACTGCGCCGTCAGGCGGTCTTTCGCCGCGGCATGCCAGCGCGGACGTCCGCCACCGCGCCCTGTTTGCACAGGCCGGTGTCGATGAAGGCGTGGATCTGCGCGCGGTTCGCGGCAAGCTGCGCCGCGTCGCCTTCGAGCAGCGACTGGATGATCAGGCCGCGCAGCATGCCGACGAGGATGTTCGCCGTCTTGGTGCAATCGACGCCGGCGCGCAGCTCGCCGCGACGCTTGGCTTCCCCGAGATGACTGCGAAATCCGTCGTGGAAGCTCGCGCTGAGTGCGCGGGTGCGCGGCTGCAGCTCCGGGATGGCGCACAGCGATTCAACGAACAGGGAGTAGAGCGCAGCCGTGGCGATGGGACTCGCGCAGGCGCTGTCGATATGGGCGTCGATCCGCGCCCGCACCGCAGCGAGGCCTGCCCGACCCCCAAGCGCCGCGCGCACGCGCTCGGCGAACCAGTGCTCCATGAAATCCACCAGCGCGTTCAACAGCGCGAGCTTGGTCCCGAAACGCTCGGCCGGGAGGCCGCGGCTGAAGCCGGCGGCGACGCCGATCTCCGCCAGCGATGCCCCCGCCGCGCCCTTCTGCGCGATGATGTTCATGGCGGCACGCAACATGCGCCCGTCCGAGGCGCGCCGCCGCTCGTCCTGCCGCGACGGCGATTTCGGCCTGGACCCGGGCTGCGACAAAATCATAAGTTATGTTATTATTCCACTTGCTGGTCCACTAGCAAGTCATATGATGGGCACCGAGCGGCCCCGAAGAGCTGCCCATTTTGGGAGAGAAACGCATGCGACTGACGCCCGCAGTCCCGCTGCTTCGCCGCGACGTCATCGACCGGCGTGCATTCCTACGTCTTGCCGCCCAGGCTGGTGTCGCCTTCGGCCTCGGGAGTCCGGCTTTCGCGCAGCAGCAGCCCTTCAAGCTCGGCTGGATCCGGCCGACGACCGGTCGCCTCGCCTCCTCGTTTGCACCGCTTTACATCGGCGGACTGATTGCCGTCGACGAAATCAATGCGGCGGGCGGCATCCTCGGACGCCCCATCATGCGCGTCGAGGAGGACGACGAGGCTTCGCCCGCGAAGGAGCCCGGCATCGTGCGCAAGCTCCGGGAGCAGGAAATCGCCTGCTTTGTCGGCCCGACCGGCTCATCGCAGTCGCTGGCGTCGATTGCCGCCACGACCTCCGCGAGGACGATTCAGTCGACCTATGCCGCGGCGGCCGAGGCCGGCGATGGCAAGAAATACCCCTATCACTACCAGATCATGTTCAACACCGACCAGCAGGCCGAGGTCTGCGTCGACTATATGGTGCAAGAGCTCGGCCTGAAGAAGATCGGCATCCTGCAGGAGAACACCGCGTTCGGCGAGCAGGCGGCAGCCGCCACCAAGGCGCTGCTCCAGAAGAAGTTCGGCCTCACGCCGGTCAGCGAGCAGGTCTATCCGATCGCAGCTCCCGACCTGTCGGCCTATGTCGCCAATTTGCAGAAGGCCGGCGCCGACGGCGTGATGGGGTGGATCGCCAACGTTCCCAATGCGGCGATGATCTTCAACGCCATGAAGACCCTGAAGTGGTTCCCCGCGGTCGCCGGTCATAGCGGACTGATGCTGCCGGCCCTGTTCGATCTGGTGCCGGCCGAAGCCGTGAAGAACGTGTTCGCGACCTATTATCGCAATTTCAGCTGGACCGATACCGAGCAGCCCGGCGAGCGTCAGGTCGCCTTCGCAAAGAAGCTCGCGCAATATCCGGAAGCAAAGGGATTTGAAGTCAACGTCGCGGCGGCGCCCTATTACGACTTCCTCTATTGCCTCAAGACCGCGATCGAGACGGAGAAAAGCTTCGAGCCCGAAGCGATCAAGCGCGGGCTCGACAATCTCAAGAACGTCAGGGGCCTCTTGGGCGACATCTCGTTCACGACGGAGAACCATTCTGGCATCGGCGAGAAGGACGTCGTCCTCGTGTCGGTCGCCTCGGGCCAGGACCCGCGCGCCATGGGCTGCCTGCGCGCCCGAGCGGCGGGACAGTGAAGGCACGCTGATGGATTTCGACGTCGTCGCCCACGGAATAGTCGCTGGCAGCCTGTATGCGCTGGTCGCGGTCAGCTTCAATATCCTGTACAGGCCGACCAACGTCTTCAATTTCGCGCAAGGCGAGCTCGTGATGCTCGGCGCGATGATCTTCGCGAGCGCCACCTCTCTCGCCGGCATGCCGTGGTTCGCGGCCTTCGTGGCGACGCTCGTGGCCGTCGGGCTGATCGGGCTCGTCGAGGAGCGCATCGCGGTCGCCCCGATCCTTGCCCGCTCGCAGACGGGAACCGGCTGGGTCATCACCACGCTCGCGGTGTCGCTGATCATCTCGAACCTGGTCGGGCGCTTCTGGGGACCTGATCCGATCCTGGTCAAGCCACCCGAGCCGCTCAGCATGGAGGCGCTCGATCTCGGGCCGTCGCGCATCTCGTCCTACGAAATCATGCTCGTCATCGTCACCATCGTCCTGGTCGCGATCGTCGAGAGCGCCTACCGCACGCTGAAGGGCAAGGCGGTGATGGCGGTCGCCGAAGACCGCGAGGCAGCGCTGTTGCGCGGCATCGATCCCGGCAGCCTCCGCCGCTGGTCGTTCTTTCTCGGCGCCGCCTTCGCCGCCATGACCGGCGTGCTCGCCGCACCCATCCTCTACGCCTCGACTTCGCTCGGGCCAGACCTGCTGCTGAAAGGCTTTGCGGCCGCCGCCGTCGGGTCGATCGGCAACAACCGCGGCGCGCTCATCGCCGGATACCTTATCGGCGTGACGGAGGCTCTCGGCGCGTCGCTGTTGTCGCCCGGCTATCAGGAGGCGGTGATCTTCATCGTCGTGCTGACAGTCCTGCTGCTGCGGCCACAGGGTCTGTTCGGCAGTTCCACCGCGCGGACGGTCTGACCATGCCGCTCCGCGCTGCACTTCCTCTCGTGTTTCAGGCCGCGGCGATCGCGATCGCGTTGCTGCTTCCCGCCTTCGTCGGCGCCAATTCCTACGCGTTGTTCGTTGCGACGCAGCTCGGCATCTACGTCATCGCCGCGATCGGCCTCAACCTTCTGGCCGGCTATGCGGGACAGGTTTCGCTCGGTCACGCCGCCTTCGTCGCCATCGGCGCCTATTCGGTCGCGCTGCTGACCGTCGACCATCACTGGTCGTTCTGGGCGGCGGCGGCTCTCGGCATGGTGCTCGCAGCCGGCCTTGGCATGCTGGCGGTCCTGCCCGCCTTCCGCCTCAACACCTGGTATTTCGCCTTCATCACGCTCGCCTTTGCGCTGGTGTTCGAGAAGATGATCGTCGAGTGGCGCTGGCTGACCAAGGGATTTGCCGGGGTCGTCGGCGTGCCTCCACCATCGGCCTTCGGCTTCGAATTCGGGCCGAGGCCACTCTACTTCACCGTCGTCCTCGTCACGGTCATTGCCTTCATCCTGGTGCGCAATGTCGTGCATTCGCGCTTCGGCTGCGCCTTCGTGGCGGTGCGCGACGTCGAGCCGGCCGCGCTCGCGGTCGGCGCCTCGCCACAGCTTGCGAAGCTCACGGCCTTCGTAATCTCGGCGGCGCTCGCGGGCATCGCCGGCGCCTTCTTCGCCGTGCAGAAGACGGTGGTCACGCCGGACGATTTCACCGCCGATTTCTCCATCTTCTTCCTGCTCACCGTCGTGCTGGGCGGCCTCGGCACGCTGTGGGGTCCGATCATCGGCGCCCTCGTGTTCTTCCTCATTCCGGAATTGCTGGCGGGCCTGCAGAGCTGGCGCATGCTGATCTATGGCGGCCTCCTGCTCGGCCTCATGCTGTTCGCGCCGCACGGGCTCTTTGGCGCGCTGCGTCAGGGCTGGCGACGCTTTGCTCCGCAGGCCGCGACGCCGGTTTTGGCTGCTGAGCGCGCCGAACATCCACCCATCGCCGGGCTTCCGCTTCAAGTCTCCGGTTTGCGCAAACGATTCGGGGGCGTGCTGGCGCTCGACGCTGTGGATTTTCACGCGCCCGCCGGAAGCTGCTGCGCGATCGTCGGGCCCAACGGTTCGGGCAAGACCACGCTGCTCAACCTGGCGAGCGGTTATTATGTGCCCGATGCCGGCAGCGTGAAGATCGGCAGGGTCGAGATGCTGGGCTCGAGCGCGCCAAGGATCGCCACGCGTGGCGTCGGCCGCACCTTTCAGACGCCGCGGCTGGTCGCGGACCTCAGCGCGCTCGACAACGTCATGCTCGGCGCCTACACGCGCGAACGCGCGAACCTGCTCTCGATCGCGCTGCGGCTGCCCTCTGCACGCGCCGAGGCGCACCGCCTGCGGGAGGAAGCGTTGGGCTTTCTCCATTTTGTCGGCGTCGCCGATCGCGCGGAGACGGAAGCCGGCGAGATACCGCACGGCCAGCAGCGCCTGGTCGAGATCGCCCGCGCCATGATGGGCGGCGCCCGGCTGATCCTGCTCGACGAGCCGGCTGCAGGGTTGTCGATGTCGGAGCTCGAGCGGCTGGAAAGGCTGATCGCGCGCATCTGCGAGCTCGGCGCGACCATCGTCATCGTCGAGCATCATCTCGATCTCGTCGCCAATATCGCGAGCCATGTCACGGTGCTCGATCGCGGAACAGTGCTGGCCGCCGGCAAGCCGGCCGAGGTCTTCAAGGACGAGCGGGTGATGCGGGCCTATATGGGCGAGCGCGCGCTGAAGACGGGAGCGCCGGCATGAAGGCGCCAGGCGGCCCACCCCTGCTCTCTGTACGCAACCTCGACGCCGGCTACGGCCACGTCCGCGTGCTCCAAAACGTCTCGCTCTCCGTCGACGCAGGACGCATCGTTGCGCTGGTCGGTCGCAACGGCGCCGGCAAGTCGACGCTGCTGCGCACGCTGTCCGGCCTCAACCGAGCCGCATCAGGCGAAATCACCTTCGACGGGCAGAACATCGCGGGCCTACGGCCGCATGCCATCGTTGCCGCCGGCCTGCTCCACGTCGCCGAAGGCCGCCGCCTGTTTCGCCGCCAGAGCGTGGCCGACAACATCGAGCTCGGGCGCTACGGCCTGCGGCTCGGCGCGGAACAGCACCGGCAGCGCATGGACCGCATCCATGAGCTGTTCCCGGTGCTGCAAGAGAAGAAGGACTTGCCCGCGGGCGGCCTGTCGGGCGGACAGCAGCAGATGCTGGCGATCGCACAGGCGATGATGCGCGAGCCGAAGCTGTTGATGCTGGACGAGCCTTCGCTCGGGCTCGCGCCCGTGCTGGTCGACCAGGTGCTGTCAGCCATCCTCACGTTGCGCGCCCAGCGCGTCGCCATTCTCTTGGTCGAGCAGATGGTCGAGCGTGCCCTCGAAATCGCCGATGAGGCCTGTGTCATGCAGAACGGCCGGATGATCGCGAGCGGCCCGGCGAACGAGATCGCCACGGGCGATGCGCTGCGCGCGGCCTTCATGGGCGACCACGGCGCGCCGGGCCATCTCCAATCTTGACGAGCGGACCATGAAACATCATCCCGATGCCGGACAGCGGCAGATTCTCGAAGCCATCGAGTCCGAGCGCGCCAGGCTGATGGACACGGCACGGCCGGACGCGATGAAACGGCTCGCCGAGCGCGGCCGGCTTTCGCCACGCGCCCGCATCGAACGTCTCGTCGACCTCGGCACGTTCGACGAGATCGGCGCCCTCGCCTCCTCCGAGCCGGAGGAAGGCAAGCCGCATCCGCGCGAAAAATCGCCTGCTGACGGCGTCGTCACCGGCACGGCGCACATTGACGGCCGGCCGGTGGTCATCGTCGCGCAGGATTTCAGCATCTTCGGCGGCAGCATCGGCAAGCTCGGCAGCGCCAAGACCCAGCGCATGGTGAAGATCGCGATCCGCCGCGGCCTCCCTGTTGTCATGCTGCTCGACGGCGGCGGCCACCGCATCCAGGATGGCCAGAGCTCCCGTCATTTCGCGCAGGCCAACGGCATGTTCCACGACCTGGCGCGGGCCTCGGGCTGGATCCCCATGGTGGCGCTCATGCTCGGTGCCGGCTTTGCCGGGCCGACCAACTATGCCGGGCTCGCCGACTTCGTCGTCATGGTGCGCGGCCAGTCGGTCATGGGCCTCGCCGGCCCCGCGTTGGTGAAGGCCGGAACCGGCGAAGACACCGATCAGGAAAGCCTCGGCGGCGCCGAGGTGCAGGTCGACAAGCAGGGGCTCGCCGATCTCGGCGTCGGCAGCGAGGACGAGGCGTTCGCCGCCGCGCGGCGTTTCCTGTCCTATCTGCCCGGCAACGCGCGAAAGCCGCTGCCCTTCGTCGCGACCGACGATCCCGCCGATCGCGGCGAGGACGCCCTGCTCGACATCGTGCCGGTCTCGACGCGCCGCGCCTACGACATGCGCAGGATCATCGAGGGCATTGCCGACGTGGGGAGCCTGTTCGAGATCAAGCCGACGTTCGCGGCCAACATTGTCACGACTTTCGCGCGGATCGGCGGACGGCCTGTCGGTTTCATCGCCAACCAGCCGCTACGGGTGGGCGGCATTCTCGACGCCAATGCCTGCGAGAAAGGCGCACATTTCATCGCGCTCTGCGACGCGTTCGGCCTGCCGCTGATATCGCTGATCGATGTTCCCGGCTTCTATATCGGCTCGGCGGCGGAGCGAACGACGCTCGGGCGCCGCAGCGCCAAGCTGATCTTCGAATGGGGCCATGCCAGCGTGCCCCGCGTCTCCGTGGTGATCCGCAAGGGGTTTGGGCTCGGCTATTTCGCCATGAATGGCGGCCGTGCCTTCGACGCCGACGCGAGCTTCGCCTGGCCGTCGGCACAGATCTGCGCCATGTCGATCGAAGGCGCAATCGATGTCGCTTTCCGCAAGGACTACATGGCCGCGACCGACCCGCGGGCCCGGCGGCAGCAGATGATCGAGGAGACGCGCGCCCAGACCGCCTCGATTCATGCCGCCGAAGGCTTTGGCGTCGATGACGTGATCGATCCGCGCACCACGCGGCGGCGGATCATCGAAATTCTCGACCAGGCGCCGCCGCGCCGCGAACCGGATCATCCTCCGAAATTCCGGTCGATCGCACCGATCTAGCTAAAGGCGTGAATGCGGAGGATATGGGGGCTGCCGAGCTTACGGCGCGAGATATCGCAGCAGCTCGGGGCTGTTGCGCACGTCACCCGCGCTTCCTTGCAGGGCGACCCGGCCGCGGTCGAGGACATAGGCGTAATCCGCCACCCGCAATGCGAGATCGAGGTGCTGCTCCACGATGACGACCGCGATCTCCCCGGCGAGCTCGATCAGCCGCTCGGTGATCTCCTCGATCACACCGACCCAGACGCCCTCGGTCGGCTCGTCCAACAGCAGCAGCGACGGCTCGCCGAGCATCGCGCGCCCGATCGCCAGCATCTTGCGTTCACCGCCGGACAGCGTGCCGGCCGGCTGGTCGAGACGCTGTCCGAGTTTTGGGAAAATGGTCAACACCCGGTCGACGGCGGCGGGATTGCGGCTGGAGAGCGCGCCGACCGCGAGATTGTCGCGTACCGAAAGGCGCGCGAACACCGAATGCTCCTGCGGCACATAGCCAATGCCCATACGCACGCGCTCTTCGGTGCGGCTGCGGCTGACGTCGCGTCCGTCGAAGAACAGCTCGCCTTTCGAGGCCGCGAGCTCGCCGACGATCGTCTTCATCAGCGTCGTCTTGCCCGCGCCGTTGCGGCCGAGCACCGCCACGCCGCCGCGCCAGGGAATGCCGATGTTGACGTCGAACAGGACCTGACTGCGGCCATAGCCCGCGTCGAGGTGCCGGATATCGAGGAATTGATGCTCAGGCACGGCGCAGATAGATCTCCTGGACGCTCTTGCTGGACTGGATTTCCGCGACCGTTCCGGACGCCAGCACCCGACCCTGGTCGAGCACCGTCAGCCGGTCGCAGATGTCGCGGATGAAATCGAGGTCATGCTCCACGATGACGAGCGAGCAATGCTGCTTGATCGGCTGCAGCAGCTCGCCGGTGACGCGCCGCTCCTCCAGGCTCATGCCGCCGGTCGGCTCGTCCAGCAACAGAAGCCGCGGCTTCGCCGCTAGCGCCATCGCGATCTCGAGCCATTGCTGCTGACCATGCGACAGCGTCGCAGCCGCCTCATGGGCGCGATCGGCCAGACGAAACTGCGTCAGCATCGCCATCACCTGCTCATGCAGCGCGGTGCGCGTGCGCGAGAATACGAGGTCGAACAGCGATCCCTGCGCCTGCAGCGCGAGCAGGATGTTGTCGTAGAGCGTGAGCGTTGGCAGCACGCTGGTGATCTGGAATTTCAGGCTCATGCCGGCGCGGGCCCGCTCGGTCGGCGTCAGCCCGGTGATGTCCCGGTTCACGAAGCTGACCTTGCCCTGCGACGGCAGCTCGGCACCGGCGATGCATTTCATCAGGGTGCTCTTGCCGGAGCCGTTCGGGCCGATCAGGCCATGGAATTCGTTCTCGCCGACCGTCAGCGCCGCGCCGTCGAGCGCAGTGAGCTTGCCGAAGACCTTGACGATGTCCGAGGCCTCAAGAAGCGGCATCGCGCTTCTCCTTCGCCTTGACGCCGAAACTTCCGACGCGCTCGCGTTCTCCGAGCACGAAACTGATCAGGCCGAGCGGCCGAAACATGATGACCAGCAGCAGCAATACACCGAGAATGATCGGCCAGATGTCGCGGTAGTTGTCCGACAACCAGAAGCTGACACCTTCGATGATCGCAGTGCCGATCACCGCGCCGATCAACGTGCCGGATCCGCCGAACAGCACGTACAGCACGACCTGGGTCGAGACCACGACACCGACCATGTTGGGCCAGACGAATCCCTCGTGGAATGCATAGAGGCTGCCGGCAAGGCCGGCGATGGCCCCGCCGACCGTGAACACGATCGCCTTGAGATGCTGCGTCTGATAGCCGAAGAACGCGATCCGCGCCTCGTTCTCCCGCAAGCCCGCGAGAGCCAGCCCGAACTGCGACCGCACCAGGAAACGGCACAGCAGGTAGACGACCACGAGGATCGCAAGCGCAAGATAGTAGTAGACCGGCCCTTCCGAGAACTCGTAGCCGCCGAGCGTCATCGACGAGATCGAGGGGATGCCGTTCTGGCCGCCGAGATAGTACCAGCCGCGCGCAAGGCGGTCGGCGGCATAGGATCCCGTCAGGGTGCCGAGCGAAACGAAGATCACGCTGGACGGATTGCGGCCGAGCAGCAGGAAGCCGCCGAGCAGCAAGGAGAAGGCGAGCCCGATCAGCGCGCCTGCCGGCAGCACCAGCAGGATCGAGGTGATGTCGAGATCCCGCGCCAGCAGCGCCACGCCGTAGCCCGCCGAGCCAAAGAACAGCGCCTGACCGAAACTCATGATGCCGGCGTAGCCCCACACCAGATCGAACGACAGCGCAAACAGGGCCAGAATGACGACGCGCGTTGCGAACACCGTCAGATAGTCCTCGAGCACCAGCGGCAGGACGAGGGCGATGATCAGCACCACGCCCTCGACGATCGGCAGAACCTGGCGTGCGGCGGACCGCCGCCCCGATGATGCCGGTGCCGACGCGCCCTCGGCCAATGAAACTCCCGGCGACGCATCGGCGCCGACGGCCGGTTTTGCTGCGCCTGCCAATTCAGCATTCCTTGGGATCGACCAGACCGTCGCTGCGTCCCACGATCTCGTAGTTCCCGTTCTTGGCGACGGCCGTGTACATCTTCATCTTGCAATGCCGCTTGCCCGGCACCATCTCGGCCGGCCCGCCCGGGCCTTCCGCGATCTTGGCGTGGTCGAGCGCCGCAGCGACGGACTCGCGGTCGACCTTGCCGGCCTCCTTGACCGCAGCCTCCCACAGCTTCAGTCCGCGATAGGTGCCGGTCGCAGCGCTGCCCGCGGCGAACAGGATGTTGCCGGGATATTCCTTGTCATAGGCCGCCTGGAGCTTGGCGCTGAACGGATCGTCCTTGGTCAGCGCCTTGAAATAGTCGAGGCAGCTCGCCAGCCCCTCGATCTCGTTGGCCTGGTTGATGTTGAGCGTATTCTCATCATAGTAGACGCAAGAAAGTCTTCCGCCGCTCTTCAGGAAGCCGGCCTCATAGAGCTGCTTGAAGAAGGGGCCGACGCCCGGCGGGATCACGGTGTTGAAGACGACGTCGACCTTGTTGGAGATGACGCGGTTGACGGTGGCGCTGAAGTCGACCTGATCGAGCGGGTAATACTCCTCGAAGACGACCTCGCCGCCATTTGCCTCGATGACCTTGCGGGCATAGACGTTCAGCGTGTGCGGCCAGACGTAGTTGGCGCTCGGCAGCGCGAACTTCTTGCCGCCGTTCTTGATCAGCCAGGGAATGAATTCGTCGCACTGCTGGGCCGGTGTCGGTCCGGTGCAGAACAGATAGGGCGTGCATTCCTTGCCCTCGTAGAGCTGCGGGTAGATGTAGAGCGTCTTGCCACGGGCCACGATCGGGTCCTTGATCGCGTTGCGCATCGAGCTGGTGATGCCGCCGAGCACCATGTCGACCTTGTCGCGCTGGATCAGCTTGCGCACGTTGCCGACCGCGACCGATTCGTTGGAAGCGGTATCCTCGATGTAGAGCTCGATCGGCCGGCCGAGCAGGCCGCCTGACGCATTGATCTCCTTGATCACCATCTTGGCGACATTGGCGTCGGCATTGCCGGCATAGGCGATCGGACCGGTGAGATCGGTCGCGATGCCGACCTTGATCGGCCCCTCCGCGGCGTTGGCCCAATCCGGCCGCATCACCCAGCTTCCGACCCCGGTCGCGATGGTGCCGGATGCAAAGGCGAGGTTGGAGAGAAAACGACGCCGCGTGAGACTGATGCGATCGGCAAGCATGAGACTAAACCCCTTTTCCAGCGATGAGGCCTTGCGGCCGGAATTTGACGAAGGCGATGGCGAGCACGAAGACGAGGACGTCGGCCACCACCGGCGACATGATCCAGGGCAGCGCCGCGCTCAAGGTCCCGATGACGCCGGCTCCCGCCACCGGCCCGATGAACGACCCGACGCCGCCGACCATCACCGCGACAAAGCCCTGGATCAGGAAGCGGATGCCGAGGTCGGCAAACAGGCTGAACACCGGCACGATCAGCGCGCCGGCGAGGCCCGCCAGCGCGGCACCGAAGGCGAAGGTGGCGCCGTAGATCAGCGGCGTCGAGATGCCCGACGCGCGCGCCAGCGCCGGATTTTCAAGCGTCGCGCGCACACGCAGTCCGAAACTCGTCCGCGACAGGAGCAGATAGCATGCGCCCATCACCAGCAGCGTGATCACGATGATGGTGAAGCGCCAGGCCGAGACGTGCACGGTACCGATATCGATCGAGCCACCGATCGGCTCCGGCACCGTCAGGTAGAATCCCCCGATCAGTCCGCGGACGACTTCGCGGATGATCAGGCCGAGCGCGTAGGTGCCGAGCATGGCGACAATCGGCGTCGCATAGAAACGGCGGATGATGAGGGCTTCGAGCACGAATCCAAACGCGCCGACCAGGAACGGCGCGCCCACCATGCCCGACCACACCGGCATTCCATGGCTGTAGGCGAGATAGGTGACGTAGGCGCCGAGCAGGACGAACTCGCCTTGCGCAAAGTTGAAGATCCCCATCATGCTGGCGATGATTCCGAGTCCCAGCACGACGAGGACAATGATCGCGCCGAAGCTCAGGATTTCGAATGCCGCAACGAACGTGCTAGCCATGCCTTGGGATCCGACGGGTCCACACGAAATGTTTCCCTACATCTTCTTCCAGTCGCCGGACTGCTCGAAGGCATGCGCGGCCCGATAGATCGTGGATTCCTCGAAGTGGCGGCCGACCAGCATCAATCCGACCGGAAGGCCGTCGACCATGCCACACGGCAGTGACATCGCCGGATGGTGGGTGATATCGAACGGCGCTGTATTGGGAATCATCTCGAGCGCCCGCGCGACATAGTCTTCGCGGCTCGCATTGGGCGGCGGCAACGGCGTCGCCTTCATCGGGGTGGTCGGCATCACGAGCAGGTCGTACTGCCCGAAAGCCCTGTCATAGGCTGCGGTCAACCGGCGCGAAATATTGAGCGCCTTGCCGTAGTAGCGCGAGCCGAACGTATTGTTGATGTAGGTGCCGAACAGCAGCAGGAGCTTGGTGGTTTCCGACAGCGAATCGGCCTGGCGGCGCCAGCCGCGATGGAATTCCATCAGGGAAGTCGAATAGAGGTCTGGACGGCTCAGGCCGTAGCCATCGCCGTACATCATGGTCTGGGTCATGCCCTCGGTCCCGATCGGCATCCAGATGGCGGGCCCCATCAGATGCATGGGGATCGACACGTCCTCCACGCTAGCGCCGAAATCGCGGAACCGCTTTGCGGCTTCACGCACGCTTTCGTTCACCGCGGGCTCGGCACCAGCCTGCTCGAAACCTTCCTTGAGCACCCCGATCCTGAGCCCCTTGGCGCCGGCGCCAAGCGCCTTGGTGTATTCTTCGACCATCGGCGCCTTGATCCGCGGATCGTAGCCATCGTCGCCCGCCAGCACTTCCAGCAGCAACGCGTTGTCGGCAACCGTCGCCGTCATCGGGCCGGTATGATCGACGAATATCTCGATCGGCATCACGCCGGTGTACGGGACGAGGCCCCAGGTCGGCTTCATGCCATAAGTGCCGCAAAACGACGAGGGCATGCGGATCGAGCCGCCCTGATCGCCGCCGATCGCCATGTCGACCTCGCCGAGCGCAACCACGACGGCGCTGCCCGACGACGACCCGCCCGCCGAATAGCCCATCTTGTGCGGATTGTGCACGGGGCCCGTCGCATTGGTATGGCTTCCGCCGGAGATGCAAAAGGACTCGCAATGCACCCTGCCTACGATCTCCGCGCCGGCATCCAGCATGCGCGTGACGATGGTTGCATCGAAATCCGGTACGTAGCCCTCCAGCGTGGCCGAGCCGTTCATCATCGGCACGCCCGCCAGCATGATGTTGTCCTTGAGCGCGACCGTCTTGCCCTCGAGCTTGCCACCGGGCGCACCCTTGACCGTCGTCTTGCGGTACCAGGCGTTGCGCGGATTTTCCTCGGGCGATGGCCGGTAGCCCGGCGTGCGCGGGTATTTCACCCGTGGCACCTCGTCGGGCAGCGCGCCAACCAGATTGTAGGCATCGACCGAGGCCTGCATCAGGCCGCGAAAGGAGCCGACATCCTCGTCCGACAAGGACAGACCACACTGTTCGGCGACGGCACGAAGTTGCGCTGGGGTGGGAAGCACGACCGACACGACGCTCTCCTGATATCCTGATCCCGGGCCGCGAAGCCGCACCTTTACGTTCGGCGCCGGCGATCCGACCCGTATCGATAGTACAAACGGAAATATTTTCTTTTTCAAGTATTATTTCAGACGGGGTCGCCGGCTCGCGCGAAGCGACGCCTAGAGGGTCTTGATCAGCTTGAAGTCGAGGCCATCCGCTTCTGCGAGATACATCGGCATCTCGGCGCGTCCCTCGCGGATGACAACCGGACCACGGGCACCCATGTAGGTCACGTTCCGCGCCGCCGCGAGCAGAGCGGCGAATGATAGCGAGCCGGCGCGGTTGGCGGCCGCTTCCAGAAACCGCAACCCCTCATAGTTGGACTGGCCCACGGAGCCGATCGGCGGAGCGTGCGCACCGAACATCAGTCGACAGCAGCCCCGGAACTCGTCGTTTGCGCGCGACCCGACGCAACTGAAATAGCCGGACGCGCAGAACAGGTTCTCGGTCTTGTCGGCGCCGATGCCGAGCAGCACGGTCTCATCCATCGCGCCGGCCAGGCGCAGCGTCCTGGTGGCAAGGCCGCACTCGGCGAAGGCGCGGTTGAAGGTAATACTGTCGGTTCCGATCAGCGAGATCAGCACGACGTCGGGCCTTGCGGCGCGGATCCGCACCAAATGCGCGTCATAAGCATCCTCGCCGACCGGCACGAATTCCTCGCCCACCACACGGCCTCCGGCCTGCGCGATGTATCTCTTCACCGCGCGATGCGACTGCCAGGGCCAGACATAGTCGCTGCCGATCAGATACCACCGCGAGGCCTTCTTCACGTCGGCCAGCCACTGGATCGACGGGCGGCTCTGCCAGTGCGGCGTCTCGCCGATCGCCATCACGCCCGGCGTATGCTCGCCTCCCTCATAGACCGGCGTGTAGATGTAGGGAATCCGGTTGCGGGTGACCTTGCGCAGGGCAACGCGGACCGCGCTGATATGCGAGCCCATGATCAGGTCGACCTCATCGAAGGCGATGGCCTGCCTGGCAATGCGCGCCACCTCTTCAAGCGGACCGCCGGCGTCGTACATCGACATCTCGATTTCCCGCCCGAGAATGCCGCCGCGCCCGTTGATCTCGGCGACTGCGAGCAACGCACTGTTCGTCGAGCTCAGCCCCCATATTCCGGGAGAACCCGTGAAGGTCAGAAAATTGCCGACCCGCAGCGTCTTGCGCGCACCACGGCGCCGAGAGAAGCCGGCATCGATCGGCGGCAGTTCGAGATCGGTCGCAGTCGATGACAAGCCCCTGAATGGCAGGAGCGGCGAAACGGCACCGCAAGCCGGGAAGTCCATCGTCGAGAGCACGCCGACTCCTGTCTGGCACGCGTGAAATCAGAACGCTTCTCTGCAGTATTGGCGGGAGCCGATCAAGAACCCGGCGGCGGACGCATCCGCTTCCATTCAGGAAATATCGTAGTTGAAAATATTGAATATTCAACAATTGAAGTGCATATAGAAATGGCACTTGCTGCAACACATTCATTCAATTCGGGTCAAGACAAGTCCCAGCCGTGGCCAGACCGCCGAAAGAGAACTCCCCTATCACCGAACATCTCGCCTACCTGCTTGCGCAAGCCAACCGGGAGATCAACCGGCAATTGGAGGTGCGGCTGAGCAAGGAAGGCGTGCCTGTAGAGCAGTGGCGCATCCTGAAGGTCCTGTCGGATGGCGACGGCCATTCGATGGGTGAACTTGCCGAAGCCGTGCTGCTCAACCACCCGACGCTGACCAAGATGATCGATCGCATGGTGTCGGACACGCTGGTCTATCGCGCGCAGGATCCAAGGGACCGCCGCAAGGTTCTCATGTTCATCTCCAACCGCGGCGAGAGTCTCTGCAGGCGGCTGGACTCGCTGGCGGCCAGTCAGGAAGAGCATGTCCTGGAAAGCTATGGCGACAAGGCGACCAACGAGCTGAAGCGGCTGCTGGAAAACCTGATCGACAGCTCGAATTGAGCGCGGCTTGGCCGCGGTGATGTTGGTCGTCTTGAATGCATCGCATCGGGTAGCTCGTGCCGCCTATTGCGTCCCACTGGCGTCGTCGTCGAACAGATGGCAGGCGGCGCGGCTGTCGGGACCGGCGGCCCGGAACTCCGGCGCCTCCTGCCGGCAGCGCGCAAAGGCAAGCTCGCACCGCGGATGAAACCGGCATCCCGGCGGCGGATCGAGCAGGCTCGGCACTTCGCCGGCGATGACGGCTTGTCGCACGTGATGCGGGTCGGCCCGCGGCACGGCGTCGAGCAGCGCCTTCGAATAAGGGTGCCGCGGATTCTCGTAGATCTGGCGCTTCGGCGCGGTCTCGACGATCGCACCGGCATACATCACCGCGATCCGGGTGGAGACCGCCCGCACCACCGCGAGATCGTGCGCGATGAAGAGATAGCTCAGTCCGAACTTCTCCTGCAGGTCGAGCAGCAGGTTGACGATCTGGGCCTGCATCGAGACGTCGAGTGCCGAGACCGGCTCGTCGCACACCACGAGGCCTGGATTGAGCGCGAGCGCCCGGGCAATGACGATGCGCTGGCGCTGGCCGCCGGAGAATTCGTGCGGATAGCGCTCGGTGCTGCTCCGCGGCAGTCCCACCAATTCGAGCAGCTCGGCAACGCGGTCGTTGCGGTCCTTACGCGTATGCGTGCCGGCGATATCGATCGGCTCGGCGATCGCCGCGCCGATGCGCATGCGCGGATTGAGCGCGGCGTAGGGATCCTGAAACACGAATTGCAGGCGGGACCGCACCGCCGCGAGACCGGCGATCCCGTCGGGGCCGGTGATGTCGCGGCCGAACAGGGTGACGGTGCCACTGGTCGCCGGAACGAGGCCGACGAGGATCCGCCCCACGGTGGTCTTGCCCGAGCCGGATTCACCGACCAGCCCCAAGGTCTCGCCGAGTCCGATCTCGAGGTCGACACCGTTCAAGGCCTGCAACGTGGAGACGCCGCCGGCATGCTTGACCG
>NZ_JAFAVV010000706.1 GCF_019242285.1 Bradyrhizobium sp. | reverse complement strand
GCTCGATCGCCAGCTCGTCGCCAAGCCACCCGAGGCTCTTGGGCCAACTGGAATGGGCGCGGAAGTCGAGAGATATCGAGGTGAAGGCGGGCGGCAAACTCACCAGCGTCTATCGTCGCATGCTGACGCTCAACAGCGGCCGCTTCGCCTTGATCGAGCCTTCTCACGATTTCGCGTTGGTGCCGTGGCGGCCAGTGCTGGAGAGGGCGCGCGGCCACATGGTTACGGGCAGCGTGGGCGGAGAAGGGATTCCCGGTCGATCGGCATCAAGCGCGGTCTTGGCCGGTGAAGCAAAGCCTAACTTTGCAGCCGCAGGCCTCAGCGCTTGGTGCGGCTTTTTCCGGTCGACCGGGCTGGGTGCTTTTTCGCGGGTGTTTCCTTCAGTAGTCGCGGCACGTCCATGGTTTTGATGAGCACCGCGCCCGGTTCGTCCACCGGCCTCGAAAGATATTTGGTGCGGGCCAGCTGCTCGATTTTGGATCTGTTTCTCAAAACGCCTTCGACCCGGCCTTTCTGGTCTTGCCCGTCTGTCCCGAAATAGTCATCGAGCGCCTCACGGCTGATCGCGCAAATGACAGGGCTGCCAAGCGCGGTGCCCTCGAAAGTCGCGATGTCGCGGCCGAAGTCGTAGCGGACCGGGGCATTGGCGAAGGTCAAGTCGATGCCGGGAATTGTGGAGCGTGGAAGATCGACAAGCTTGAGAGTCAAATCTCGAACAGGAGCTTCCAGCTGGATGAGTCCTTCGGTCAGCAACCGGCGCCAGGTCGGACCACGCTTATATGCTTCCTGCCAGGCGAGCTGCAGTTCATGCGGTCGCTTCTCAGCCAGGACCGCAAGGAGCGCTTCGGCCTGTAGTAGGTCCTTATCGCGTTTTGCGAAACCTTCAGGCCGCCGTCGTGAAACAATCAATTTATGAACGGCATACCGCGCGGGCGCCGGGACTTGAACGTAGATCCCGGCATTGTAAAGGATTACGGCCGACTCTGGCTGATAGATAAGATAATCAAGAAAAGGCAGAGGCTGAGCGTCGGTTTGCAGGGAAGGAAGCGATTGCGGCTTATCGGTGTTAGCTCCGCGGGTGGGGGTGAGAAAATCGACGCGGATGCCATCCCTGTCGACGTAACTCGTCGAACGTCGGCTGTCCGATGCGTTGGGAACGTCTCGAAAGCTTTTGTCGACTTTGCGTAGTGTGTCTATGACCGGCGGTGTGCTGTCCTCAACGGCAACAGACACGTCCCTGGCTTGCGCGATATCGACGTCGGCGGTTTGCAGCAGCGACGAGGACAGCCGGATTCCAAGCATCGCCGAGTAAGTCTGGTAGGCGACCGTGCCGACCAAGACACCGCGCAACCGAAACACTCCCGCCTCGGCTAATCCCGCGATGACGTCGCCGATCCGAGGTATCGGCCCGGGCAGGTTGTATGATCGCAAGAGTGAGGACACCAGTGTTCGACGTTGGCGCTCGTCGTTGCGGGCTGTTTTGTGGTGCTCAATTTGAGCCAACAGTTCGGGCGTTTCCGGTCCAACATATCGTTGCGTGCGGGCGGCGCCGGTTCCGGTCTGAAAGTACCAGTATCGGCGTCCTTTGATGGTTTTAGCTGTAAAGGCACCGTCCTCAGTGAAAGCCTGGTCGAATGCCGCATTCGCGCAGCGCTCCAGCAGTTCGGCGTAGGTCGTTTGCGCGACCAGCGGGGGAGCTGCCACCACGATCTCCTTGGTTATACTCATTTCGCGATTTGAGTATAACTTGATCGATCCGGCGCTGTCCAGCCTGAGTTATACTTAAATCGCGAAATGAGTATAACGTGTCGTTAACGGCGGATCGCCGGAATCGGGCACGTAGAACAAAGAATCGTTCCTTGGCCGGCCGGCACGTCGGGTCGGGCGGTTCCGGTCCGGATATCAGCACGGTCCGTTGATCGCCGCATGGGCGCTGGAAGCGTCACGCAGCGTCGTCAAGCTGCTCACATTCAATTGAGGCGTTTCCCGAATTGCGCAGGCGCTGGATCACGCGCGATCTCTCCGTAAACGCGCTTGATCAATGCGGATTTCGTTGCGACGCGCGATTTTTTATTTCGGTTGAATGTGCGACGTTCTCGCCCTTTTCATTCGCGCGTTCATGTCACGCCGCGAATGGGGCAAGCAATGTTTCCGGCAAGAATCTACGTCGGCCAGATCGCCGCTGTCTTCGGCATCGTCATCGCATCGACATGGATCGCGACGCAATGGACCGCGGCTGCGCTCGGCTTTCAAGCGCGCCTTGGTGCTCCCTGGCTCGTCGTCATCGACTATCCGGTCTATCTGCCGTGGCGATTGTTCGAATGGTGGTTCGCTTACGAAGCGTATGCGCCTGAAATTTTCGAAGAGGGTGGAGCAATCGTCGCCGCCGGCGGAGTCGCCGGCGCCTTGTTTGCAATCGTCAACTCGGTATGGCGTGCGCGACAGAATCAACTGGTCACTACCTATGGCTCTGCACGCTGGGCAGGCGTGAAGGAAGGTCGGGCCGCCGGCTTGTTTGCGGCAAGAGGCGTGTTTCTTGGGCGGCTCGAGAGCAACTACCTGCGTCATGATGGGCCAGAGCATGTCATGTGCTTTGCGCCGACGCGCTCCGGCAAGGGCGTAGGGCTTGTGCTGCCGACACTATTGTCCTGGACGTCGTCGGCCGTGGTACATGACATCAAGGGTGAAAATTGGGAGCTAACCTCCGTTTGGCATTCAACTTTCTCGCTTGTCTGCTGTTCAATCCGACCGACCCAAGTAGCGCCCGCTATAACCCTTTGCTTGAGGTCCGCAAAGGCGTAGCCGAAGTCCGCGACGTGCAGAACATCGCCGACATCCTCGTCGATCCGGAAGGAGCGCCCGAACGCCGGACCCATTGGGAAAAGACCAGCCATTCTAGTCGGCGTCATCCTTCACGTCCTTTACGCCGAGCAGCAGAAGACGCTGACCCGCGTCACCGAGATTCTCGCCGATCCTTCGCAGTCCTTCGGGAAGACGCTGAGGATCATGCGGGCCACAAACCATCTCGGAACCGCGGCCCAGCCAAAGGTGCACCCCGTCGTCGCCGCGACCGCCCGGGAGCTCCTCAACAAGTCTGAAAAACGAGCGCTCAAGCGTCCTCTCGACTGCAGTCAGCTTCCTTGGGCTTTATCGGGAACCCATCGTCAGCCGAAACACCCGAGAGCTGCGATTGGCGAATTGCCGATCTGGTCAGTGCAGACAAGGCCGTCACTCTCTATCTCGTTGTTCCGCCGTCGGACATCAGCCGGACCAAGCCATTGATCCGGCTGATCCTCAACCAGGTCGGCC
>NZ_JAFAVV010000398.1 GCF_019242285.1 Bradyrhizobium sp. | reverse complement strand
CACCGCGCCGCCGACCGGATTCCAGATGAAATTGGTGACCGCGACCAGCAGCGTGACCAGCAGCGCATCCTGGGTCGACAGTTTCAGGACGTTCCTGCCGAAGGTCGGCGTGTAGACGGTGACGAAGTAGAACGTCGTCGTGGTCAGGATCGCGATCATCATGCCGAGGATCACGATGCGCCAGTTCGCGACCGCCGAGGCGAACACCTCGCTCGCGGTCGGATGCTTCTTCATCGCCAGGAATTCCGGTGTCTCCTCCAGCGTCCGGCGCAGGAAGAAGATGACGGGAATGATCAGACAGCCGACGAAGAACGGGATGCGCCAGCCCCAGGCCGTGACGGTGGCCGCCGGCATCATTTCGCTCAGCACATAGCCGAGGATCGCAGCGACGAAGATCGCGACCTGCTGGCTGGACGATTGGAACGAGGTGTAGAAGCCGCGATGGCCGGGCGTGGAAATCTCGGCGAGATAGACCGATACGCCGCCGAGCTCGACGCCGGCGGAGAAGCCCTGCAACAGCCGGCCGATCAGCACGATGACGGGGGCCGCGACGCCGATCGTCGCATAGGTCGGGCAGATCGCGATCACGACCGTGCCGAGCGCCATGATCGACAGCGTGACGATCAGGCCCTGGCGGCGGCCGATCTTGTCGAGATAGGCGCCAAGTATGATGGCCCCTACCGGCCGCATCAAGGCGCCGAGCCAGAACACGCCGAAGGTGTTGAGCAGCGCCGCGGTCTCGTTCTCCGAGGGGAAGAAGGCCTTCGCGATCGCGCTGGCGTAAAAGCCGAACAGGAAGAAATCGAACTGCTCGAGGAAATTGCCGCTGGTGGCGCGCAGAATGGCGCCGATCCGCGACTTGATCGCGGGCGGCTCGGTGGCGGTGGTCTGCGACATGGCGCGATTCCTTCCCCGTACTCGCTTGGCCGGTCGAGCAACTTGGCTGCCGGTAATTGGTCTCGACGAACCTACTTGCCACGCCGTGGTCCCGCAACCAACCGGAAAAGCCGCGAATTCCCGCTGACTTGGCGCTCAGGCCGGAATTTTCCCGGCGTTGTTCTTGACGGTCGCAAGCAGCCACTGCCGGAAGGCGCGGAGCTTCGGCGTCTCGGCTGCGTCTTGCGGCGATACCAGGTAGAAGCCGGCGTCGGAAGGTAAGGCAATCTTGAAGGGAACGACGAGACGGCCCTTGGCGATGTCGGCCTCGACATAGGAGGTCCGGCCCATCGCGACCCCGATCCCGTCGATCGCCGCCTGCACGGTCATCAGGATCAGGTCGAAGGTCAACCCAGGCTGGCGGGAGATGTTGGCCGGGAGGCCGGCGGCGGTGAGCCAGAGCCGCCAGTCGTCATCATAGCCGCCGCTGGTGTGCAGCAGCGGGTGGCCGGCGAGATCCTGCGGGCAGCGCAGCGGCTTGTCGCCTTTCAGGAGTTGCGGGCTGCACACCGGAAACAGCTCGTCGGCCATCAGCCAGTCGCTGCGCACGCCCGGCCAATGGCCGCGGCCATAGCGGATCGCAGCGTCGACGTCGCCGGAGCGGAAGTCGACCAGCCCGGAGGAGGTCGTGATACGGACGTCGATGCCGGGATGCGCCTCCTGAAAGGTCGACAGCCGCGGCAGCAGCCATTTGGCGGCGAGCGAAGCCAGCGTGGAGACCGTCAGCACGTTGTCGTCGTCCTTCCGCAGCAGGCGGTCGGTCGCGAGCCTGAGGTCGTTGAATGCGGCGCGGACGCCCGGCAGGTAGTCCTTGGCCTTGGGCGTCAGAGCGAGGGTGCGGTTCTTGCGGACGAACAGCGCGATGCCGAGCTCCTCCTCCAGCCGCTTGATCTGATGGCTGATCGCGGTCTGCGTGACGTTCAATTCGGAGGCGGCCTGGGTGAAGCTCAGATGGCGTGCGGCGGCCTCGAATGCCCGCAACCCGTTGAGCGACGGCAGGCGGGCTGTCATCTGGGCTCCAAATACATGACGTTATTTCATCCGAAACGGTACAAAGTGTCGTTTGCGCCGCCGCTGATTCATACCAATATTCGACACGGAAGATAGCTTTAGGAGCGAATGATGTCCACCCTCACCCATGAATCGATGACAAATCATCATGTTCCGGGGATCTGGGGCCAGCTCAGCGAGACCGTCCATCTCTGGCGGCGGCGGCACCAGGCCCGGCGCGAGCTGACGCATTGGACCGAGCGGGACCTGCATGACGTTGGCCTGACCTGGAGCGACATCGTGCGCGAGGCCGAGAAACCTTTCTGGCGGGCTTGAGACCACGGCAGCCAGGCCGGCGCCGCCTCGTGTGAGGGGCGCCGGCCGATTTTCCGCAAGGGAGCGCGCGATGATCAGGCTTCGGTTCGACGATCTCCGCCAATATTCGGATCTGCTGCACACGTCTCGCGGCCACGCGGTCAACGTGCGTTTCGTCGAGCCGCGTGATGCGGAGGAGCTGCAGGCCTATTATCGATCGCTGTCGACACGTTCGCGCTACAACCGCTTTCTCGGCGCGATGAGCGAGTTGCCGAGGCCCGTGCTCGAGCACTTCACCCATGCCGGCGAGGACGACAGCTTCACCGTGATCGCGACCATGAAGGTCGGCGGTTTCGACACCATCATCGGCGAGGCGCGCTACGCTCTGGACGCGGCAAGCAACAGTTTCGAGTTCGGTCTCTCCATCGAGGATCGCTGGCAGGGTCTTGGCCTCGGCGCGTCGCTGCTGAAGAACCTGGAATGCCGCGCGGCCGCATTTCGGGCTGCGCGCATCTTCGGCGACACGCTGCGCTCCAACGAGGCCATGATCGCTCTCGCGCGCATGGCCGGCTTCGCCTTCACCCAACATCCCGACGACTGGAAGCTGATCCGCTTCGAGAAGCATATCGACGCGGCACCGGCCGATATCCCCTGCGCGAGCTGGCGGATCGCCGCGCGCGAGGCGCAAGCAGCCGTTCATGTCTGACTGTTGCACCGGTCCTACTTGCCTTTGAACACCGGCTTGCGCTTGTCGATGAAGGCCTGCACCGCCTCCTTGTGGTCGGCCGTGGTGGTGAGGCGGACCAGCCGTTCCGCCTCCTGGTCGCGGGCGGTGGCGAAGTCGAACGACAGCGCCTCGTCGAGATTGTCCTTCATGTAGCGCAGCGCCAGCGTCGGCCCGTCGGCCAACGATTTCGCCAACGTAAACGCCTCCTCCTGCAATTTGTCATCCGGCACGACGCGGTTGACGAGGCCGATGGCCTCGCAGCGCGCCGCATCGATGCGCTCGGCCGTGAACATCAGTTCGCGGGCCCGCGCGGTGCCGACCAGGCGGGTCAACAGCCAGGCGACGCCATAGTCCCCGCTCAGCGCGACGCGCAGATAGCCGGTGGAGACGAAGGCCGACTGCGCCGCAATCCGGATATCGCAGGCCATTGCGAGCGCGAGCCCGGCGCCGACCGCGGGGCCGGGCAGGGCGGCGATAGTCGGCTTGCGTACCGACACCAGCGCACCCGTCAGCAACCGCTGCCGCTCCTGCAAATCCGCGACCTTCTCGTCGAAGGACATGTCGAGCTTCTTCTTGTCGCGATGCGCGCCCATGCCCTTGACGTTGCCGCCGGCGCAGAAGGCCGTGCCCGCGCCGGTGAGCAGGAGCGCGTGGACGTTCGGATTCTCGCCGCAACTGCGGATCATCGCGCGCAGCGCCGGCGTGAGGTTGTCCGACATCGCGTTGCGCGCTTCGGGCCGGTTGAGCGTGATGATTGCGACGCGGTCGCGGATTACGCACAAGAGTTCGTCAGTGCCGGTGTCGATCCTGGTTTCGTTAGGCGTCGGCGCATCGCTCATCCACATCTCTCCACTGTTGCAGGGTGGGGTGGCGACTTGTCCGCCCAAGTGTTGGCGAAGGCGGAAGCGTACCCACCGATTTCCTCATGACGAATGGTGGGGTACGCCTGCGGCCAACCCACCCTATCGCATCATCAGAACTTCTCCACCCAGGGCCGCAGTTCCACTTCCCAGGTCCAGGCGCTGCGCGGCTGCTGCAGCACGTTCCAGTAGCTCAGCGCGATGGCGTCGGGATCGAGCATGGAGTCCGGCCGGTCGGCGGGCTCGGCCCGCGCTCCGCTGCGGATGCCACCGTCGATCACGAAATGCGCGACATGAATGCCCTGGGGCGACAATTCGCGTGCCATGCTCTGCGCCAGCCCGCGCAGCGCGAACTTGCCCATCGCGAACGGCGCGGATTGCGGATAGCCCTTGACGGAAGCGGATGCACCGGTGAACAGGATCGCGCCATGCTTGTTGGGCAGCATCCGTTTTGCCGCCTGCTGCGCCACCAGGAAGCCGCCGAAGCCGCTGACCAGGATCGCCTGCGCGACCTCCGCGGGGACCAGGTCGACGAAGGCGCCGCGGGCGCGCGCGCTGGCATTGTAGACGACGAGGTCGGGCGTGCCGATCTCGCGCTCCACCAGGCCGAACAGCCGTTCCACCTCGTCCGCGTCGGCGGCGTTGCAGGCGTAAGCACGCGCGCCGGTCTCGTGGCAGAGCGCGCCGAGCTTCTCGATCTTGCGCGCGGCGAGCGCGACGCCGATCTTCTGGCGCGCGAACAGGCGCGCCAGCGACGCGCTCAGGCCCTCGCCGGCGCCGACGATGAGGGCGGTCTTATATTTGGGCAGCTCCATGGGAGGCTTTCCTTGCAGGTGGATGAGAGGCTCAATCTAGGTGCGCAAGGCCTCCAGGCAAGCGGTTGCGTGTGATACCGCAACGGAGCATGATCCACATCATGCCAAGCGGCAAGAAGAAACGGGGCGGAAACGGACAATGAATATGAACCAGCTCATCACGCATGACGCGCCGGCGCGCCCGGCGCTGCTCGCGCCCGACACCTCGGGGATGAATTTCTATCACGCCGATCCGGCGCTCGCGGACCTCCTGCGCATCCATCTGCCCGAGGCGTTGTTCCGCCATATCGAGCCGCATCTCGAGCGGCTTGGCGAGCTTGCCGGCGGCCATCTCGATGAATGCGCTCGGCTTGCTGACCGCCATGGGCCGGTGCTGCATCAGCGCGACCGCTTCGGCCGCGACGCGCAATGGATCGAGTATCATCCGGCCTATCAGGAGCTGGAGCGGGCCGCCTTCGGCGAGTTCGGCATTCACGCGATGTCGATTCGCAAGGGCATCCTGGGCTGGCCGGACAGATATCCCGTGGTCGCCAAGCACGCCTTCACCTTCCTGTTCAACCAGGCGGAGTTCGGCCTCGGCTGTCCGATCAACGTCACCGACGGCTGCGCCAAGCTGCTTGCGAATTTCGGCAGCGAGGCGCTCAAGGCAAAATATCTCGACGGCCTGACCCAGACCGACATGGAGAAGCTGACGCAGGGCGGACAGTTCATGACCGAGAAGGAGGGCGGCTCCGACGTCGGCACGCTGACCACCCGCGCGGTGCAGGAAGGCGAGCACTGGCGGCTCTACGGAGAGAAGTGGTTCTGCTCCAATGCCGATGCCAGGGTGGTGATGCTGCTGGCGCGGCCGGAAGGCGCGCCGCCCGGCACACGCGGCGTAGGGCTGTTCCTGATGCCGCGCTTCCTCGACGACGGCACGCCGAATCACTACCGGATCGTGCGGCTGAAGGACAAGCTCGGCACCCGCTCGATGGCCTCTGGCGAGATCAAGCTGGAGGGTGCGATCGCCTATGCCGTCGGCAAGCTCGATCGCGGCTTCGTGCAGATGTCCGAGATGGTCAATTCGTCGCGATTGTCGAACGGCGTGAAGTCGACCGCGCTGATGC
>NZ_JAFAVV010000224.1 GCF_019242285.1 Bradyrhizobium sp. | reverse complement strand
TGGAAAGCCGGCCCCGCCGTCGCTCGCTCGGTCTCGCATTACAGGCTGCACGCATTCAAACGCAGGCTGCCCCTATTGCGACCGACGCGCGAGCAATCAGAAGACGCCGAGCCGTGTCGTGACTACCACACTCGCATGGAAAGCTGGCCGCCACCCAGGGTTACCGTGGAGCGATGGCTCAGCCGTGTCATGAAAGGGTCATTCGAAGAATGCCGCGCCCTTTTCGGGTGTTCAAGCTGATTTGAGGATCAATTCGATGTTCGAGTTATTGGTGGCGCTCATTGCGCTGTTCAGTTTTGCGATTTTCCTGGCACATGCCGTGGCGGCCTATCAGGTCAAGTAGACAGATGGCGTCTCGATCTCGGGCTGCCCGCTTCGACCTCGCGGCGCGAATAGCGCTCGTCGCCCGGCCTGAATCCGAGGACAGGAAGGGCGCCACGGCGAGGTGTGATTTTGTCTGGACCGAGCGGGAGTTCGTTACGTGAACCTGTTATCGACCGTCGCAGGGAGGCACGAGGCCGGAAAACCGGCTGCGCGCGGAATGAAATTTCCTCAACGGAATCAGGCTGACTGGAGCTGTCCAGTCCCCTTCGCAAAAATTTCTTCCTTTCCATTTTTCCGAATTTGTGGTTATCTCGCCCCAACCTGCCCCGATGAGAGGGGCGTACGCGCGATCGTCACGACACGCGGGGCGGGCTGCGATGGACGTGATGGTGCTGCGAGACGAGCAGCATCTTGCGGACGGCGAAATCGTGTGGTCCTGGCGCCGCGACGCTGGCGTCAAGCTTGCGGGTGATGATCTCGCAGGTGACGGGGGCAAGAAAGCCCGCTCCCCGGGGAGAGCACGTATAAGCCGTAACCCATCGCGCAGGGAAGGCTGGGTATTCTCGGCTGCACCTGTGGTTCCTGCCCCGTGCGTTCTTGTTGCACGGGGGCCATGGGCGTCAGCCGGCGCCCGGTCTTCCCTGCGCCCTCTGCTCTTTCGAGGGTGTTCTCATTTCCAGAACTCGGACGCGATCCGCGCCGCGAGAACGCGAGGTTGTGGCCGCGCAGCGTCCGACAAGCCGCGTGCCGTCACAGACTCGCCAACAAGCTGGCGGCATGAAGGGGATCAGCCGGCCCGAGCGGCGCGCTCGACGAGATCGATTTCAGCCCCGACCCACGATGCGGATTGTGCCCTTGAATACCAGTAACAACAGCTTTGCCTCCGCTTGCGGCCGGTCGCGGATGGCAACCATCCGCAGGCTCGGCTTCGCCCTCGGCATGGCGGCGCTGCTGCTCGGTCTCACGAACCCGCCGGCGCTGGCGCAAAGGCGCGTGGCGCTGCTGGTCGGCAACAACGCCTATCAGAACGTGCCCGTGCTGAACACGGCGATCAACGACGCACACGCGCTGGCCGAGACACTGGGCAAGCTGAATTTTTCCGTGATCGTCGCCGAGAACCAATCGAGCCGCGCCATGAGCGAGGCACTGCTCGCGCTCGACAGGATGGTCGAACCGGGCGACACCGCCCTGTTCTTCTTCGCCGGCCACGGCTTCGAGATCCGCGGCGAGAACTTCCTGGTGCCGACCGACATTCCGGTGGTCGGCGAGGGGCAGGAAGAACTCGTCCGCGACGCCGCCTATCCGGCGACCCGTATCGTCGAGCGCCTGCAGGCGCGCGGCGCCCGCACCGTGATCCTGGTGCTCGACGCCTGCCGCAACAACCCGTTCGAACGGTCGGGCGGGCGCGGCCTCAAGGGAGCCGGCGGGCTGGCGCCGATGACGCCGGCCGAGGGCGTGTTCATCCTGATGTCCGCCGGCGCCAAGCAGGTGGCGCTCGACCGCCTGTCGGGAAAGGACGGCGATCCCAACTCGGTGTTCAGCCGGAATTTCATCCGCGAATTGCAGGAGCCGGGCCTGACGCTGGTGCAAATCGCCAAGCGCACTCAGATGGATGTCAGGACGATGGCGTCGACGATCGGCCGGGAGCAGACCCCTGCCTATTACGACCAGATCGTCGGCGACGTCGTTCTCAATGGCGCCGCCGGCGCGGCTCTAGCTGCGGCCGTGCCGACGCCGCAGGTCGCAGCGCTACCCTCGGCGATAGCCAAGCAGCCGCAAGCGCTCGCCGTCCGGCCGCCGCCGAGCGAAGCCCTCGCCGAGCTCGAGGCGCTGGCGGCGGACGAAAGCTGGCACGAGCTCGGCACGCGCCTCACCGAGGTGAAACCGACCGAGCGCAGCGACCGCTGGAAGGCGCTGGTCGAGCAGGCAGCGCTCGGCGAGCTCGCGCCGCTCACCTCTGCGTCGAGCGGATCGCCCGACGAGCGGCTGGCGGCGATCGAGCATTACTATCCCGCGTTTGCCTCGCTGCGCGGCTCGCAGAGGTTCATGGCGCTGCGCGCGCGCATCGGGCTGGACGCCTTCGGCCGTTGCTTCGATCGCTCCGACGGAGAGGAGCTGCAGCGGTGCCGCGACCGGCTCGACCGCTTCGTGCATACAGCGCCGATGAGCGCCGAGCTGGCGCGCGACGCCGGCACGCTGGTCGTCCACAAGCTCAACCACGCCAACGCGGCGCCGTTCTTCGCGATGGCGTTCGAGGCGCCGCATGGCGACCTCGTCTGCGCCGCCCCCGAGCTCGAGACCGCCGTCATCTCGGCGCTCGGCTCGCCCGGCGAATGGCTCGAAGCGAAATCGGCGGTCACACTCGCCGACCAATGCTGGCCGAACCTGCAGAGGGCGATCGTGGCCGAGGTCGCGCGCGAGACGCCCGACAGCTATTATGTGCACAATAGCTGCCCCCTCCTCGCAAAACACAATGCGATGACCGGCTCGGCCGCGGCGCGCTGCCGGGCGACCGCGAAATAGCGGCCGCGGAATGCCGCGTCAAGACATCGCGCTGGATGAAACGTCGCTGGGGCATCGAGGCCGCTGGCATGTTCGATGGATCGGTTCGCAGGCCTGATGATGCATCCGGGCGGTCAAAGATCAATCGAAATGGAGCTGAGCAGCGCGAGGCTGACGAACAAGCAAGGCCGCCTCGCTCGCACGAGAAGGCCCGCTCCCGTCAACGAACGTCGGCGTCTACCCTCCGACGCAGCTCCGAACGAAATCCCTGCGCTGAGGGCCGACGACCTTCTGGTCGATCGCCTGCTTCAGACAATCGAGATGCGCCTGCGCCATGCAGAGCTGCATCTGGTCGCGCTGCTCCTGGCCCTGCGCCGCCTTGGCTGCGGCCTGACAATCCGCCCGCTTGCCGGCCGTCCCGGAAGGTGCAGCCGCCTGATTGGCCTGCGCCGGAGCCGCCGGGGCGGCAGTCGTGTTGCCGGATTGAGCATGGGACGCGGTCACAAGACCGATCACGATGAGCGCACTAACGACAGATTTCACCGATCACCTCCATGATGAATTTCCCGGCCCCGAAATCCGATTCAATTGCCCTGCGGCGCGACACGGATCGCGCCAGCCAGGAAAGCCGTGTGCAAACGGGTTGGCTGTGCCCGCGGGCGGTCCGGAGTCCCATGACGCCTCAGTGATTCTCCTCGAAATCCTCGGGCGACAGGCCGAACTCCGCCATCGCCTCCTCGAGATAGTCGGCGAGCATCGGCGTATCCATCAGGTAGGTGGCAGTGCGGTTGTTGTGGGCGCGCACAGCATCCTGGCGAAGTTCGCGCAAGTTGTCGCGCTCGCCGTCGCCGCGGCCAAGCCACATCAGCGCGACCAGATCGATCTGCTCGTCGACATTCAGGTCGCGGATGAAGGCTGCAAGCTCGGCGCGATCGGTGGTGCGGCTCGAGCCGCCACCTTCCGCATCATCGTCGGTCAAATCCGAGAGCAGCTCCGGCTCGCTCGCTTCGATGTCGGATTGGCGCGCCTTGGAGACGATGAAGAACACCTTCTCCGGCGAGATCGATAGGTTTGGAGCATCTTGCATGCAGTGCACTCTCCCGGGAACGAGCCCTGTCGCAACCGGCCGGCAAGCCAAGCATGACCGGCAAGGCTCACTTTGCGCAGGATCAAGGAAGTATCATGATGGCGGGTGGTTTCACATGGCCGTGAAACGCTGGATTCCCAATACCAACCGGCTACCGAGCCCGAACCTCGCCCACCAGCCCGGCCGGGCCGCGCGGAGCTACCAATCACCAGGTGTCGAAGAAACCATGCGGCTGCTGAGCCACCAGCATCACGGGCCGGTTGGCGTGAGCCTTCGCAACCCTGCGCTTGGCTTGGGGCCTGACGGGATGCTCGGCCAACTTCGCCTGCGCCGTCTGGCTGACCTTCGGATTGGATGCCGGTCCACCCTGCTGCGGCAATTGCGCAAAGGCCTCGCGAACATGCGAGGACTTGGCAGAAACATCGGAGTTCGCTGCCGCGACCAGCGCCGGCTTGGCGATCTCGGCAGGCGCCACGATGGGCGCGCTGGTATCGAACACGACGCGCTCGGGCCATTTGCGGTCGGAGCGAATTCGCACTTCGGGATGGTCGGAACCCGAAGCCAGAGCGCTCGGAAGCGGGACCGCCGGCAGCAGGGCATCACAAGCGAAGAGGAGCGCCAGGAGAACGCCTCCAATGAACACAAAATATCGCAGCAAAGGCATCTCGACACCGCTCTACCCGCGCCCATACGCGGAGCTTTCGCCCAACTGGCGGCCTATCAATTCGTTCCTCCAGGTGTCGAATGGTTCAAGGACTTGGCCAATTTTGCAATTTGCCAGATTAGATCCGGCTTGCCGCAACCACTTCACCGTGTCGGCATTACCGGCGACGGGCCGCCATGCAGGCGAACGCAGGTCTTGCGGCTCCTCATCCTCACGGTGTCGGGAACGACCCGGATGCGATCGGCCAGATGGCTGACCCGTAGCGCAAACGTGGCGAAAGTCTTCGATCCGAGCCGGCCCAGCCGCCAGGACCGGAACGGGATGGCAAGCCTCCCAACTTGGGTTGCGCATCTGGTCGGCGCATGCCTGCAAGCGTCTCGCTTCGAGATGGTACACGGAAATCCCGACAATTGGAGAGCGGCGCAAGTCTCCTTTGCAGCGCGGACGATGGCCATGCCGGACCCGGACCGCTAAGGTCGGTGTCGCCGCACGACCGTCATGCGTTCGTGCCGTCAATCGCGTCGCCGACGGGCGCGCCAGCACATGGGGAGACTGACAATGCCGACCGTCACCTGGGACCATATTCATCTGCGCAGCCCGGATCCGGAAAGCACCGCGGCCTGGCTGCAAGACATCCTCGGCGGCGAGATCATCCGCGGTCCCGGCCGCATCGACGTCAAGCTCGGCGGCGCCAATGTGTTCATTGCTCCGGTCGCGCCGGGAGACCGCGTCAATGCGCCCCCTGCGACGCCCTATCAGGGGCTCGATCACTTCGGCCTGACCGTGAAGGACATCGACTCGGTCGCCGCCGAGATCAAGGCCAAGGGCGTCGAGTTCACGAGGGCCCCGACCACGATACGGCCCGGCGTGCGCATCTGCTTCATCCGCGGCCCGCAGGGCATCTCGGTCGAGCTCCTCGAGCGCGATCCGAAATACGCCTGACCGGCAGCGCGTCACGTCATCGAGCCCGGCATGAAGCAGCGGATCGTTATTCCGAGGTAGCCGCGGATCGGCCAGACCATGGTTCGGCCGATCCGATTGGGCTCGGTGATGACGGCTTCGTCGGGAACCTCGATCCACTCGCCGTCAATCCGCACCCGATAGTGTCCGCCCGATGTTTCCCAATCAACGTCACTGAGCGCCGTGCCGTCCGCATCCGAGCAGCAAGGTCCCTTGCCGCTTCTCAGGCCGTCGAACCACGCCTTCAACTCGGGAGTGGAGCTGCCATACTGGCCGCGATCGCGCGCCTGACTCGACGAGAATGCGAGCGCCGTCAACAGAGCCGCGCAAGTGACTCGAAGCGTCGTTTGCTTCCTTCCCGCGCGATGCTCGCGAGGGTTCTTCTTGGGGCACGCGTCCCTTTCTTGACGCGCTCGCCGCGGCACATGGCCGCCGGAATCGATCCAGTTGCTCATCTTGTTCGGCTCCTGCACCTACCCCAGGGGTGCAAAGAGTGTTATGCATTTAGCGGGCCAATTTTATGTCCGCTGTGATTCGCTCGCGATTTCGTGTCGCAGCAATGCACGATGATCAAAGCGAACCGCGTTCGTGGTCAACCTGTCGCGTTGCACACTCAATTCACGTTTGGCATAAAAGGTTCCTGGCCGCGGTGGGCGCCGCGGGCGGCAACGGGACATCATGAAAAACGGACTTTACTCGATCCACGTCACCCTCCTCGATGGGCGCGTCGGCAAAGGCAGCGGCGTCGTCGTGTTCCGCGACGGCAAGATCGTCGGCGGCGACGCCTATCTGTATTATCTGGGCAGCTACACCGTGAAGGACAATACCTTCAAGGGCGAAGTCTTGGTGCAGCGCCACACGTCGAGCCCCGACGCCAATCCGCTGTTCGGCGAGCCAAGTCCGGTCGGCGTCGGCGTGTCCGGAACATTCACCGACACGCGGGCGGAGATGAGCGGCACCGCACTCGTCGGCAAGGCCAGCCAGATCTTCGGCGCGACGTTGCGCAAGCTCGCCGATATCGACTAGCGGGCCAGTCCCTACTCCGCCGCCTGCTCCAGCGGCGCGACGCGGGGCAGGATGATCTGGATCCGCGTGCCGCCATCGGGTTCGGAATCGAGATCGAGCCGTCCGCCGAGCCGGCTGGTGACGATGCTGTAGACGATGTGCAGGCCGAGTCCGGTGCCGCCCTGATCTCTTCTCGTCGTGAAGAACGGATCGAAGGCGCGGCGGCGAACATCGAGACTCATGCCGCAGCCATTGTCGGAGAAGATGATCTCGACGTTGTCACGGCCGGAGGCGCGGGCCTGGATATCGATCAGCCCCGGCCTGCCGTCCGGGAATGCGTGCGCCACCGCGTTGAGGAACAGGTTGGTCAGCACCTGACCATACGGACCCGGATAGCTGTTCATGATGAGATTGGGCTCGCACGCGACGTTCAGCGTCAGATTGTGCTTGCGCAGGCCTGGCCGCAGACTCATCACGACCTGCTCGGTCAGGTCGGCGAGGTCGAAGCTGCGCTGGTCGGAATAGTTGCGATCGGCCGCGACCTGCTTGAACGACTGGATCAGCTCGGCCGCGCGATTGAGATTGGCGACGAGCTGCCCGGATGCGTCGCGGCTCGTCCTGAGAAACTCGTTGAGCGAGGACCGGCGGAGATCGCCGCGCTCGACCTCGGCGGCGAACATCGCGGCCTTGCGCTCCAGCGCGGACGCAACGGTGAGGCTGATGCCGACGGGATTGTTGACCTCGTGCGCGACGCCCGCCACGAGCCGGCCGAGGGCTGCGAGCTTCTCCGCCTCGATCAGCGAGGCCTGGGTCTCGCGCAGATTGCGCAACGCCGCTTCGGCCGCGTCGCGCGCCTTGCGCATTTCCTGTTCGCTGCGTTTGCGCTCACCGATGTCGAGCGCGACCGTGACGATGCGCTCGATCTCGCCATCGGCATCGAGCAATGGCAGCTTGTTCACCAGCCACTGCCGCATGTTGCCGAACGAGTCCTGATACTCCTCCTCGTAGAAGCCGACCTCGCGCTTCTGTTTCAGCACCCGCTGGTCGTTCTCGTCGGTCTTGGCAGCGCCGTAGCGCGACATCAGCTCGTTCGTCGTGCGGCCGATCGCCTCCTGCGGCTCGACGCCGAAGATACGCGCCATGTAACGATTCATCAGCACGTAGTGCAGGTTCCGGTCCTTGACGTTGATCACCGCGGGAACGGTGTCGATCACCTGCTGCAACAGCCTGCGCCCTTCCGCGATCGCATCCTCGGCGCGCCGCTGGTCGGTAATGTCGCGCACCGTTCCTTCGTAGCGGATGGCATTGCCGTCGTCGTCATGCACGACGGTCGCGCTGTCGGACAGCCAGAGCACGTCGCCCTTGCGGTCGTACACCTGGTATTCGAAGTCGCGCACCGTGCCGTCCCGCTGCATCAGCAGCTTGAACTGCTCACGCGCCTCCGGATGAACGTAGATCGTGTCCGAGATGTTGCTGTTGCGGATGCTGTTGATGAACTGCTCCGGCGTATCGTATCCCATCATCCGGGCGAGCGCCGGATTGGCGTTGAGCAGCGCGCCGCCCGGCGTGGTCACGTAGATGCCGTCGACCGACGTTTCGAACAGTTTGCGGTAGCTCTCCTCGGCGAGCCGTTGCTCGGCAAGCGCCCGCACCGCCGCCTCGCGCGCGGCGTCGGCCTCGAGCAGCGTGCGCCGGAACACCTCGGCGGCCCGGGCGATATCGCCGATCTCGTTTTCGACATCGGTGTCCGGGATCGAGGCTTCCTTGTCGCCCGCCGCAAGCGCGCGGATCGAGCCGGTGATCCGGGCCAATGGCCGGACGGTGCGGCGGACCACGAAGATGGCGGCGAAGATCGCGCTGAGCACGCCGAGCGCGCCCAGCACGATGCTCTGCCACTTGGTTTCCGCCAGCGTTCGGGCAAAATCATGCGACAGCACTCGCCCCCGCCGCGCGGACAATTCGCGCAGCAGCTCGGTCACCCGTCCGATCTGCCGTCCCTCGGTGCCGAGCACCTGCTTGTCGAGCTGGGCGATTTCGCCTTCGGTGCCGGTGATCGAGATGATCGCGTCGGCATAGCCGCGCGCCGCGTCGCGCAGCGTCGGATCGTCGATCGACAAGGCCAGCATCCGATTGGCCGATTGTTCGGCGCTCACGGGATCGTTCGCCAGCAGCGCGGTCGCGATCTCGCTCTGGATTCGGAACACGGCCCGGGCGCTGCTGCGATCCGGCACGTCGCCCATCGCCTGCTCGAAGCGGGTGCGGAGCGGCGGCAACGCCGCGAGCAGCTCGGCGCGGCGCGAGATCAGGACGGAGCCCCGCTC
>NZ_JAFAVV010000195.1 GCF_019242285.1 Bradyrhizobium sp. | reverse complement strand
GCGAGCGGCTGAAGGGCACGCTCGCGATCGACTATGTCGTGCCGGACTATTACGCGCTGCGGCCGAAGAAATGCATGGGCGGCTGGGGCCGGCAGTTCTTCAACATCTCGCCCGCCGGCAAGGTGCTGCCCTGCCACGCCGCCGAGACCATCACCGGGCTCGAATTCCTGTCTGTCCGCTCGAACCATTCGATTGCCTGGATCTGGCAGAACTCGGAGGCCTTCAACCGCTATCGCGGCACCGGCTGGATGAAGGAGCCGTGCGCAAGCTGCGAGTTTCGCGAGATCGATTTCGGCGGCTGCCGCTGCCAGGCCTTTGCGCTGACCGGCGACGCCGGCAGCACCGATCCCGCCTGCGCGCTGTCGCCGCTGCATGAACAGATCTTCAAGCAGGCCGAGACCGAGGCGGCGGCCGACCACACCCGCTTCCTCTATCGCAATTTCGCCGGTGGCACGCTGGAGACAGGCGGCGACCATGGCGCCTGACGCCGACGCCGCCCGCTTCGCGCGGCGCGCCGACCCGTTCGCCCCGCTCACCCAGGAACATATTGCCGTCGGGGACGGCCACGAATTGTATGTCGAGAGCATTGGCCGCGACGGCGGCGTGCCGGCGGTCTACCTGCATGGCGGGCCGGGCTCGGGCTGCCAGCCGGACCACCGGCGGCTGTTCGACCCCGAGCGCTTCCACGCCGTGCTGTTCGACCAGCGCGGCTGCGGCCGCAGCCGCCCCAAGGGCAGCCGCGACGCCAACACGCTGCCGCATCTGATCGCGGACCTGGAGCTGATCCGCGAAAAATTCGGCTTCGAGCGCTGGCTGGTGGCCGGCGGTTCCTGGGGCGCGACCCTGGCGCTGGCTTATGCGCAGGCGCATCCCGCGCGCGTTTCCGGCATGGTGCTGCGCGCGACCTTCCTCGGCACGCAAGCGGAGGTCGAAAAAGGCTTCACGGACGTGCTGCCGCGGTTCTATCCCGACCTGTTTGATGATTTTCTGGGCGTGCTGCCGCCGGAGGAGCGGGTGCGGCCGGTCGAGGCCTATTGGCGCCGCATCCTCGATCCCGACGCGGCGGTGCACGGTCCCGCCGCGCGCGCCTGGCATGACACCGAGCGCATCCTGTCCGAGCACAACCCGACGCGCACGCGGCTCGATCCGGCATCGCTCAAGTCCGGCGGCGCTCTGCCCTCCACGCCGTTCATGGAAGCGCATTATTTCATTAACGACTGCTTCATGCGGCCCGATCAGCTCATGGCCGAGGCAGCCAGGCTCGCGGACATCCCCGGCATCATCGTGCAGGGTCGTTACGACCTGCTTTGCCCGCCCTCGACCTCGCACGCGCTCGCCGCGCGCTGGCCTGCCGAAGTGAGGTTCGTCGAAGAGGCCGGTCATTCGCTGTATGATCCCGGCGTTCGCAATGCCGTGATGAAGGCGATCGCGGACGTGGCCTCCAAGATCCTGGCATCGAAGATTGCGAAATGAGCAGGCGGTGCTCCCCCTCATCCTGAGGAGCCGCACAGCGGCGTCTCGCAGGATGAAGCCCGAAATGCGCCTGCGGGGGCCTCATGGTTCGAGACGGCGCGCTTTGGACACCATTTTTCGACAACGCGCACCTGCTTGAGCGCGCCTCCTCACCATGAGGGACAGATTGCGGAACGAGTGCAGAGGAGTAGAGAATGCCGATCGCCGGAAAGGGCATGCTGCTGACGTCGATGGATATCGATCCGTCTGACGAGGCCGAGTTCAACCGCTGGTATGACCGCGAGCATCTGGAGGAACGCGTCGCGATCGACGGCTTCATCGAGGCGCGGCGCTATGTCGCCCATGTCGGCAGCCCGAAATATCTGTGCCTCTATTCGACCCGCGACATCGAGGTGCTCGACAGCCCGGCCTACTGGGCCAAGCTCGGCCATCCGACCGAGGGCTCGCGGAAGAACATGGCGCGGTTCCGAAACATGATCCGCGCGGTCGCCCGCGTCACGGCGAGCCAGGGCAAGGGCCGCGGCGCCGCGCTCGGCATCGTCCGGCTGCGGCCGCAAGGCGGCCAGGAAGCCGCCCTGCGCGCGGAGCTTGCGAAGCGGCTCGATCCGGGCGAGCTCGACGACATCATCTCGCTGCACCTGATCGAGAGCGACCCCACGCTGTCCGGACCGACGCCGGAGCTTCCGGTCGCCGACGGCGCGGCCGACTGGTTCGTCCTGATCGACGGCACCAATGTGAATGCGATCACGGCACTGATGGCGGCGCGCTTTGCCGGCACATCGACGCCGTTGCCCGCAATGCTGGTCTCCTCGGGAGTCTATGACCTGATGTGGGACCTCGCCAAGGCCGATATTGCAACCTTTTAGCCAACCATTTGGTTGCCCCGGACGGTTAACGCACGATTTGGTGCATGGCACGTTTGTTGCACTGCCACATATTACGTGCCGTGACATAACGTGATGGCAGTGCACCAATGAAAAGCACATTGCGTGGGCAGATTTGCCTTTGTCATCGTGTTGAATGGCTCTAATAAGACCGCCGCATGCTCGCATCCGAGAACCAAGAGAACGCAGGGTAGGCGTTCCAAAAAGGCAAAGGCCGCACGGCCGCAAGGCCGGCGCGGAAGGTAGGAATGAAACCGACTGACATCTCGGCCCCCGACTACTTTCACAAAGTGGTCGATTGCCAATGGGCCTGTCCCGCGCACACCCCCGTCCCCGAATACATCCGATTGATCGCCCAGGGCCGCTACAGCGACGCCTACATGATCAATTGGAAATCGAACGTGTTTCCGGGAATTCTCGGACGCACCTGCGACCGCCCTTGCGAGCCCGCCTGCCGCAGAGGCCGCGTCGAGGAAAACCCGGTCGCGATCTGCCGGCTGAAGCGCGTCGCCGCCGACTTCAAGGATGACATCAAATCGCGCCTGCCGAAACCGTCGCCGAAGAACGGCAAGCGCATCGCGCTGATCGGCGGCGGCCCGGCGTCGCTGACGGTGGCGCGCGATCTCGCCCCGCTCGGCTATCACTGCACCGTGTTCGACGCCGATCCGAAAGCCGGCGGCATGATGCGGAGCCAGATCCCGAAATTCCGTTTGCCGGACTCGGTGATCGACGAGGAAACCGACTACATCCTCCACCTCGGCATCGAGTTCAAGGGCGGCCAGCGCATCGACAGCATGAAGAAGCTGCTGGCCGACGGATATGACGCGATCTTCGTCGGAAGCGGCGCGCCGCGCGGCCGCGAGCTCGACATCCCCGGTCGCAAGGAAGCCGCCGCCAATATCCATATCGGCATCGATTGGCTCTCCAGCGTCTCGTTCGGCCATACCGACAAGATCGGCAGGCGCGTGATCGTGCTCGGCGGCGGCAACACCGCGATGGATTGCTGCCGCACCGCCCGCCGCCTCGGCGGCGAGGACGTCAAGGTGATCGTGCGCTCCGGCTTCGAGGAGATGAAGGCGTCTCCCTGGGAGAAGGAGGACGCCATGCATGAGGACATTCCGATCCTCAACTTCATGGTGCCGGTCGCCTTCGTCCACAAGAACGGCAAGCTCACCGGTATCACCTTCCAGAAGGTGAAGGCGGAATATGATGCGAAGGGCAAGCGCAATCTGGTGCCGACCGACGAGCCGGACCAGACCATTCCGTGCGACGACGTGCTGGTCGCCGTCGGCCAGGAGAACGCCTTCCCCTGGATCGAGCGCGACTGCGGCGTCGAGTTCGACAAATGGAACATGCCCAAGGTCGATGCCAAGACCATGGGCTCCAGCCATCCGAAGGTGTTCTTCGGCGGCGACGCCGCATTCGGCCCGAAGAACATCATCTGGGCGGTGGCGCACGGCCACGATGCCGCGCTCTCGATCCACCGGCTGCTGTCCGGCGAGGACGTGCAGGAGCGCCCGCTGCCCGAGGTGCACGTCACCTCGCAGAAGATGGGCATCCACGAATGGAGCTACGACAACGACATTTCGGCCGACAAGCGCTTCAAGGTGCCGCATCGCGAGAAGGTGATCGCGCTGAAGGACATCCGCGCCGAGGTCGAGCTCGGCTATGACGTCAAGCTCGCGCTCGGCGAGGCCGAGCGCTGCCTGAACTGCGACGTGCAGACCATCTTCTCCACGCCGCTCTGCATCGAGTGCGATGCCTGCGTCGACATCTGCCCGATGGACTGCATCACCTTCACCGAGAACGGCGACGAGGCCGATCTCCGACAGCGCCTGAAGGCGCCCTCGCCGCACCCGGACCAGAGCCTCTACGTGTCCTCCGACCTCAAGACCGGACGCGTCATGGTCAAGGACGAGGACGTCTGCCTGCATTGCGGGCTGTGCGCCGAACGCTGTCCCACCGGCGCCTGGGACATGCAGAAATATCTCATCGACATGACTCACGCAGGTACGACATGCCCGAGCAAAAGCCGATCAGCAGCGTAAACGACTTCGTCGTCCGCTTCGCCAACGTCAACGGCTCGGGCTCGGCCTCCGCCAACGAGATGTTCGCCCGGTCGATCCTGCGCCATGGCGTGCCGGTCTCCCCGCGCAACATCTTCCCCTCCAACATCCAAGGCCTGCCGACCTGGTACGAGGTGCGGGTGACCGAAGCCGGCCATCTCGGCGCCCGCGGCGGCGTCGACATGATGGTGGCGATGAACCCGCAGACCTGGGACAAGGACGTCGCCTCGATCGAGCCCGGCGGCTACCTGTTCTACGACTCGACCAAGCCGATGCCGACGTCGAAGTTTCGCAACGACATCACGGTGATCGGCGTGCCACTGACCGCGATCACCAATTCGACCTACACTGATCCGCGGCAGCGCCAGCTCTTCAAGAACATCATCTATCTCGGCGCGCTCTCCGCACTGCTCGACATGGACCCGAAGCTGATCGAGCAACTGATCGGCGAGCAGTACAAGACCAAGGAGAAGCTGCTCTCCTCCAACGTCCACGCATTGCATCTCGGCCGCGACTGGGCGTTGAAGAACCTGAGCTGCCCGATCGGGCTTCGCGTCAGGAAGTCCGACAAGGTCGGCGACCGCATCTTCATCGAGGGCAACAGCGCGGCGGCGCTCGGCGCGGTTTATGGCGGCGCCACCGTCTGCGCCTGGTATCCGATCACGCCGTCGTCGTCGCTCGCGGATGCCTTCACCAGCCATTGCAAGCGGCTGCGCCACGACCCCGAGACCGGCAAGGCCAAATACGCCATCGTGCAGGGCGAGGACGAGCTGGCTTCCATCGGCATCGTCATCGGCGCCTCCTGGAACGGCGCCCGCGCCTTCACCGCGACCTCCGGTCCCGGCATTTCGCTGATGACCGAGTTCATCGGTCTGTCCTATTTCGCCGAGGTGCCGGCGGTGATCATGAACGTGCAGCGCGCCGGCCCCTCGACCGGCATGCCGACCCGCACCCAGCAATGCGACATCATCGCCTGCGCCTATGCCTCGCATGGCGACACCAAGCACGTGCTGCTGTTCCCCGAGGATCCGACCGAGGCGTTCGAGTTCGCGGCGCACGCCTTCGACCTCGCCGAGCGGTTGCAGACCGTGATCTTCCTGATGCTCGCCCTCGACATCGGCATGAACCACCGGCTGTGCCGGCCGCTGCGCTGGGACGACGCGCGTCAGTATGACCGCGGCAAGATCATGACCGCCGAAATGCTCGACGAGGGCCGCGATTTCGGCCGCTATCTCG
>NZ_JAFAVV010000162.1 GCF_019242285.1 Bradyrhizobium sp. | reverse complement strand
CCGCGCCAGCAGACGGTGCTGTACGTCACTGCCGAGGTGGTGCGGCAGATCGCGATCCTGACCCAGCCGGTGATGCCTACGGCGTCCGAGAAGCTGCTCGACAGCCTCGGCATCCCCGTAACCGAGCGCAGTTTTGACCGGCTCGGCGGCGCGACCAGAATTGCGCCGGGCACAACGCTGCCTGCGCCGCAAGCGGTCTTCCCCCGTTACATCGAGCCGTCGGCGGCATAGATACTGTCCATGCTCGTCGACAGCCACTGCCATCTGGATTTCCCGGACTTCGCCGCCGATCTCGACGCCATCGTGGCGCGGGCGGCGCAGGCCGGCGTCGGCCGGATGATAACGATATCGACCCGGGTGAGGCGGCTCGCCGAGCTGATCGCGATCGCCGACCGCTTTCCGAACGTTTACTGCTCGGTCGGCACCCATCCGCATCATGCGGACGAGGAGGACGGCATCGCCCCGGACGAGCTGGTCGCGCTGACGAGACATCCGAAGGTGGTGGCGCTCGGCGAGGCCGGGCTCGACTATTTCTACGACAACGGCTCGCCGCAAGCGCAGGCGCGCGGCTTTCGCGCGCATATCGACGCGGCGCGCTTGACCGGCCTGCCGCTGGTGATCCACACCCGCGAGGCTGATGACGACTGCCGGCGCATCCTGGAAGAGGAGGCGGCCAAGGGCCCGTTCCGTGCCGTGCTGCATTGCTACACCGGCGGCCGGGAGCTGGCGATGAAGGCGATCGAGCTCGGGCTGTCGATCTCGTTCACGGGCATCATCACCTTCAAGAAGTCGGAAGCGCTGCGCGCGCTGGCCGCCGAGCTGCCGGCCGACCGCATCATGGTCGAGACCGACGCGCCCTATCTCGCGCCCGGCAAGTTCCGCGGAAAACGCAACGAGCCGGCCTATGTCGTGGAGGTCGCGCGCGTGCTGGCGGAGGCGAGGGGGGTCTCGCTGGAGGAGATTTCCCGGCAGACCACGGAAAATTTCTTCCGCCTGTTCGCCAAGGTGCCGCGTCCGGAAGCGGCTGCCGCATGACGCTGACGCTGACGATTCTCGGCTGCGGCTCTTCCGCCGGCGTCCCGCGCCCGGCGCTCGGCTGGGGCGCCTGCGATCCCGCCAATCCCAGGAATCGCCGCCGCCGCTGCTCGCTGCTGGTCGAGCGCACCGCGCCGCATGGCACGACGCGGATCCTGATCGACACCTCGCCCGACCTGCGCGAGCAGTTGATCGACGCCGAGGTCGACCATCTCGATGCGGTGTTTCTCACCCATGAGCATGCCGACCAGACCCATGGCATCGACGATCTTCGCTCGGTGGTGCTGCATCAGCGCCGCCGGATTCCCGTCCACCTGAACCAGTCGACGGCGAAGGACATCATTCATCGGTTCTCCTACTGTTTCATCTCGCCGGCCGGCAGCGATTATCCGCCGATCCTGACCCAGCATGCGATCGAGGGCGGCGAGAGCCGCAGCATCGACGGGAAGGGAGGCTCGGTCACGCTGTCCGCCTTCGACGTGCAGCACGGCAACATCCCCGCGCTCGGCTATCGCATCGGCGATGCCGCCTACACCCCTGATATCAGCGACATTCCGCAGGCGAGCTGGCGCAGCCTGGAGAATCTCGACCTCTGGATCGTCGACGGCCTGCGCAACACGCCGCATCCAAGCCATTTCAGCGTCAACGACGCGCTGTCCTGGATCGCGCGCTTCAGGCCGAAGCGCGCCGTCATCACCAACATGCATTCCGACCTCGACTACGAGGTGCTGCGGCAGAGCCTGCCGGAAGGCGTCGTGCCGGCTTATGATGGGATGCGGCTCGAGGTGGGGTGAGGCCGTCAAGATTGCGGAGCGTGGGCCAAGCGCAGCGTGCCCACCACATTGCCGCCGTTACGGGAGCCAAGGGGCACGTCGCTTCGCTCCTTTGCCCACCCTACAGGACTCGCAATGACGGCTACGCCGAGATCGCCTTCGCCGACTCCACCTGGTTGCGCAGCAGGAATTTCTGGATCTTGCCGGTCGACGTCTTCGGGATCGGCCCGAACACCACGGCCTTCGGCGTCTTGAAGCCGGACATGTGGCTCTTGCAATAGGCGATGATCTCGGCCTCGGTCGCGGTCGCACCGTCCTTCAATTCGAGGAAGGCGCAGGGCACCTCGCCCCATTTCGCATCGGGCTTTGCCACCACGGCCGCGAACAGCACGGCGGGATGACGATAGAGAACGTCCTCGACCTCGACGGAGGAGATGTTCTCGCCGCCGGAGATGATGATGTCCTTGGAGCGGTCCTTGATGATGACATAGCCGTGCTCGTCGAGCACGCCGAGATCGCCGGTGTGGAACCAGCCGCCGGCAAAGGCCTCCCTCGTCGCCTTCTCGTTCTTGAGGTAGCCCTTCATCACGATGTTGCCGCGGAACATCACCTCGCCGATGGTCTCGCCGTCGCGCGGCACCTCGCGCATGGTCTGCGGATCGAGCACGGTGACGGCTTCCTCGAGCGGGTAGGGCACGCCCTGCCGCCGCTTCATGTGCGCGCGCTCTGCGACGGTGAGGTCGTCCCAGCCCGGCTGCTCGGCGCAGACCGAGGCGGGGCCGTAAACTTCGGTCAGGCCGTAGACGTGGGTGAGCCTGATGCCGATGCTTTCGGCGCCCTCGATCACGGCGACCGGTGGCGCGGCGCCCGCGATCAGGCCACAGACCGGCTTCTCGCGCTTGCCCTTGGGCGCGCCGGGCGCGTTGATCATCGTGTTGTAGACGATCGGCGCGCCGCACATGTGGGTGACGCCGTGCTTCGCGATCAATTCGAAGATTTTGGCCGGATCGACCTTGCGCAGGCAGACATTGACGCCGGCCGCGGCCGCGATGGTCCAGGGAAAGCACCAGCCGTTGCAGTGGAACATCGGCAGCGTCCAGAGATAGACCGGGTGCTGGCCGAGATTGCCCGCCAGGATGTTGCTGACAGCGTTGAGATAGGCGCCGCGGTGATGAGTGACGACGCCCTTGGGATTACCCGTGGTGCCCGAGGTATAGCTCAGCGCGATCGCGTCCCATTCATCCGCGGGCATGTGCGGCGCGAAATTCGCGTCGCCCTGCGCCAGCGCCGCCTCGTATTCGATCTCGCCGATGCGTTTGCCGCTTGAATAGGCCGTGTCATCGACGTCGATGACGAGCGGCTTCGGCCTCGTCATCTGCTGTAGCGCCTCGGCGATCACACCGGAAAATTCCGGATCGACCAGGATGATCTTCGCCCCGCCATGGTCGAGCTGGAACGCGATCGAGGGCGCGTCGAGCCGGATGTTGAGCGCATTGAGGACGGCGCCGGTCATGGGGACGGCGAAATGCAGCTCGTTCATTGCCGGCACGTTCGGCAGCATCGCCGCGACCGTGTCGCCCTCGCCGATGCCGTTCTGCGCGAGGTAGGAGGCGAACTGCCGGCAGCGCCGGTAGGTCTGCTCCCATGTGAAGCTGCGGCCCTCATAGACCGCGCAGAGGTGGTTCGGGAACACCGCCGCGCTGCGGGTGATGAAGCTGAGCGGGGTCAGCGGCACATAGTTGGCGGGAGTCTTGTCCAGACCAACGTCATATTGGCTCTGCCTGACACTCATCGGCCACCTCCCGCTTGCTTTAGGACATTACAGGAACCCGATCGAAATCCACGGAAAAATCGCCACGATGATCAAGCCGACCAGGAGCGCCAGCATATAGCCGAGGATCGGCCGAATGCCCTGTGCCGGATCAACCCGCCCGATGGCGCAGGCCGCATAATAGCCGACGCCGAAGGGCGGCGCGAACAATCCGATGCCCATGGCGAGGATGACGATCATCGCATAATGCACCTCGTGCACGCCGACCGCCTTGGCGATCGGAAACAGCAGCGGCCCGAACAGCACGATCGCCGGAATCCCTTCCAGCACGCTGCCCAGCACCATGAAGGCCGCGATCGACACCGCGATGAAGCTCGCGGCGCCGCCGGGCAGGCCGGTCATGGCGGTCGCCAGCGCCCGTGAGAAGCCGGATTGGGTCAATCCCCAGGCCATGCCGGTCGCGGTGCCGATGATCAGCAGGATCGCCCCCGACAGCGCCGCCGTCTCGATCAGCATCGGCAACAGCCGCCGCCGGTCGAAGCGGCGGTAGATCAGGAGCCCGATCAGGGCGGCATAGACGATGCCGATGGTCGACACCTCGGTCGCCGTCGCCACGCCCTCGACCACGGCAGCGCGGATCACGAAGGGCAGCGCCAGCGCGGGCAGGGCAATGACGAAGCTGCGGGCGATCTCCGCACCCTTGGCGCGCTGGACGTGGCTCAGATCCTCGTTCCGGTAGCGCCACCAGACCAGCATCGCCAAGGTGGCCGCGAGCACCATGCCGGGCAGGAGGCCGCCGGTGAACAGCGCGGAGATCGAGACGCCCGTGACCGAGCCGATGGTGATCAGCACCAGGCTCGGCGGGATGGTCTCGGTCTGCGCGCCCGTCGCCGACAGCAGCGCGACGAGGTCGCCGGGCTTGGCCCCGCGCTCCTTCATCTCCGGGAACAGCACCGGCGCCACCGCCGCCATGTCGGCGGCCTTGGAGCCGGAGATGCCGGAGACCAGGTACATGGCGCCGAGCAGCACGTAGTGCAGGCCGCCGCGGACATGGCCGAGCAGGCTCGCCAGGAACGCCACCATGGCCCGCGCCATGCCGGTCATCTCGATCAGGAGGCCAAGAAAGACGAACAGCGGCACCGAGAGCAGGATCAGATGGCTCATGCCCTCGTCCATCCGCCCGACCACCACCATCAAGGGCGTGCGGGTGGTGAGGGCGAGATAGCCGAACACCGCAAGGCCGAAGCCGAAGGCGATCGGCACGCCCGTGAACACGCAGAACCCGGCGACGCCGACGAAGAAGATGATCAGGTTGATGTTGCCGAGCGGACGCAGCACCGGCTGGGCCAGCCAGAACACCGCGACGATCACCGCGACTGAAATCACCGCCGCCGCCAGCGTCCGGAAATCCCCGGTCCGGATCAGCCGCAGCAGCGCGAACAGCACCATCAGGCAGATGCCGGCCGGCAGCGCGGCTGCGCGCCAACTGTTGGAAATCTGCAGCGCCGGCGTGGTGATGAAGCTCTCCTCGTAGGCGTAATCGAAGGAGGGCTGCACCACCATCAGGAGGAACGCCAGCGCCGCGCAGGTTGCGACCACGTCGAGATAGGCCCGCGCCGCAGGCCGCAGGCTCGCGACCACCGCGGTCATCCGCATGTGCTCGGAGCGGCGGAACGCCACCGCCGAGCCCAGCATCGCGAGCCACAGGAACAGGATCGACGCGAGCTCGTCCGACCAGACCAGCGGCGCATGCAGGACGTAGCGCGCCACCACGCCGGCGAACAGGATCACGATCTCGGCGACCACCAGGATCGCCGCCGGGATTTCGACCAGCCTTCCGACGAGGCGTTCGATCGAGCCGATCAGCGAAGGCCGTCGAGGAGGGGATTCGAGCACCACTTCGGTGACGCTGAATTCAGTTACTTCAACGCGAGTCATGACGCCCTCGAACCGCCCGACGCTACGACAGCTTGCCGACCGCTTTCTCCAGGATCTCCCAGGCGTGCTCGCCGTATTTGCCCTTCCACTCGGCATAGAATCCGGCGGTCCTGAGTTTCTCGCGGAACGGCCCCACGTCGGGCTGATTGAACACCAGGCCCTTGGCGACAAGATCCTCCTTGACGCTGGCGTTCAGCTTCTCGGTGTCCTCGCGCTCCTTGACCGCCGCGGCGTTGACGTTCCTGGCGACGATGGCGCGAACATCCTCCGGCAAGGCCTGCCAGGCGCGGCGGTTCGCCAGGAACCAGAAGCCGTCCCACATGTGGTTGGTCAGCGAGCAATATTTCTGCACTTCGTAAAGCTTCGCGGTCGAGATCAGCGCCAGCGGATTTTCCTGGCCCTCGACGATCCTGGTCTGCAGCGCCGAATAGACCTCGCTGAAATTGATCGAGGCGGGGGATGCGTCGAACGCCTTGAACATCGAGGTCCACAGCGGCGACACCGGCACGCGGATCTTGAAGCCCTTGAAATCGTCCGGACCGTTGATCGGCCTGGTCGAGGAGGTAGTCTGGCGGAACCCGTTGTCCCAAATATTGTCCATCACCAC
>NZ_JAFAVV010000886.1 GCF_019242285.1 Bradyrhizobium sp. | reverse complement strand
CGATCGAAATTCAACAAAGTTGATGCGGGAGCAAAGCATCTTTGAAAGACTGAGGTGCGCCAGCAGCACTGGCGCGTCCCAAAGTGAGTAACCTGCCCTGCGCCTTGTCCCAAGGAGCGGGGCTTCTTTTCGGCCCAAGAGTTGGAGTGGCTGAAGGGACGCTCGCCCCGCGTCCGTCACGGTCGGCCCTGCGACCGCGGTCGGGACATGCCGGTCAGCCGGCGCTCGATCGACCCAGCTCACGGATATGCGGTGGCATCATTCATCCAGCGTAGCGTTTCCTCCTCGGTCCAGCCGGGAACGGCGAAGCTCCTACGCTCCGGAATGGGCGCACGCTGGGCTTGGCCGCGATGAGCGACGATGACATGGCGGCCGCGGGAATGACGCGCGCTGGCAGCGCTGGCAGAAGCAGTCAGGGCAATCAGCACACCCAAGATCAAAGCCGATCGCATTGTCTTTGCTCCAAGAGGCCTCGCTACGTCACGTATGCAAAGGCGGACACTGTTTAAGCCGTGCCGGCTTCACTTTGGCGGCATCACCTGTGGCGCCGCTGGCGTGCCATGCTCCACCAGTAAATGTCCGAGCCGTTCAGCGCGCGGGCGACAGCCTCCATGCGTTACTGATATCATTGCCCTTCTGACCGGCGCGGACGGTCGCGCTGACCGGGACTTGTCTTTCGTGGTTTCAGGCCCTATTCAATGAGCCTCGATATTGGAAAAAGCTCGTATGACCTCCGCCCCTACCCGTCCCACCATGCGAATGCCCGCCCCGCAGGAGATGTGCTGGAGGGATTGACGGCGCGCACGCGCCGGTCGGACGAAGCGGACCCGAGCCCTCCCTTCCTGCGGAGGGCTTTTTGATTCCAGGGGTCCGCATTCTCTTCCGAACGGAGTGCGTCATGACCCGATATCTCATCACCAGCGCGTTACCCTATATCAACGGCATCAAGCATCTCGGCAATCTCGCGGGCTCGCTGCTGCCCGCCGACGTCCATGCCCGCTTTCGGCGCCAGACCGGTGCCGAGACGCTGTTCATCTGCGCCACCGACGAGCACGGCACGCCGGCGGAGCTCGCCGCCGATGCGGCCGGCGCGGACGTCGCCACCTACTGTGCGCGCCAGCACGCGGTGCAGGCCGACATCTGCCGCCGGTTCAATTTGTCGTTCGATCATTTCGGCCGGTCGTCCTCGGCACAGAACCGTGCGCTGACACAGCATTTCTTTGCCCGGCTCGAAGCCAACGGCTTCATCGAGGCGCGGACGCTGCAACAGGTGTTCAGCACGGCCGACGACCGCTTCCTGCCGGATCGCTACGTCGTCGGCACCTGCCCGCATTGCGGCTCGAACCGCGCCCGCGGCGACCAGTGCGAGGCCTGCACGCGGCCTCTTGATCCTTCGGAGCTCATTGCGCCCCGCTCGGCGATCTCTGGCTCGACCGCGCTCGAACTGCGGCCGACGCGGCACCTGTTCCTGCGGCAGTCCGCGCTCGAAGGCGAGTTGCGCGCCTGGCTCGCCTCGCGCGCCGACTGGCCGCCGCTCGTCACGTCGATCGCCAGGAAATGGCTCGACGAGGGCATCCGCGACCGCTGCATCACCCGCGACCTTTCGTGGGGCGTGCCGGTGCCGAGGCCTGGCTTCGAAGACAAGGTGTTCTATGTCTGGTTCGACGCACCGATCGCCTATATCGCGGCAACCCGGGAATGGGCGGACCAGGACCCTGCGCGGCGCGCCTGGCGGCGCTGGTGGCTCTGCACGGACGACGTGCGCTACGTGCAGTTTCTCGGCAAGGACAACGTGCCGTTCCATGCGGTGAGCTTTCCCTGCACACTGCTCGGCTCGCGTGAGAACTGGAAAACGGTGGACGTCATCAAGGGCGTCAACTGGCTGACCCATGAAGGCGGCAAGTTCTCGACCAGCGCCGGCCGCGGCGTCTTCCTCGACCAGGCGCTCGACCTGCTGCCGGCCGACCGCTGGCGCTGGTGGCTCACCGCGCACGCGCCGGAGACGGCGGACACCGACTTCGCCTTCGCTCGCTTCGCGGCCGACGTCGATCATGATCTCGCCGACACTCTTGGCAACTTCGTGCAGCGGGTGCTCAGCTTCGTGGTCTCCCGTTACGGCGGCGTGGTGCCGGATGGCGGCAGATCCGGGACCGATGAACGGGCGCTTGCCGAGCAGATCAGCCGCCTCACGGAGCAGCTTCGCAGAGAGCATGAGGCGCTGGCGCTGCGCCGGACCGCCGACGCGGTCCGCGCGATCTGGAAGGCGGCCAACGCCTATCTCGTCGCCCGCGCCCCCTGGACCCTGATCAAGTCGGAGCCGGACCAGGCTGCGCTCGTCGTCCGCATCGCGATCAATCTGCTGGGCATCTGCGCGCGGGCGGCATGGCCGATCATCCCGGAGGCGGCGGAAAAAGTGCTCGCCGCCATTGGCGAGCACGAGGACGTCCCGCCCTTCCCGTCCGCCAGCGATCTCGGCCGCATTCCACCCGGCCGCCGCATCAGCCATCCCGGCCCGCTGTTCGCGAAGCTCGGGCCGGATTGGGCGCAAGCGCAGCGGGTTCGGTTCGCCGGCGGGCGCCCGGCACCGGAAGAGCTGGCGGTTATCCCCAGGAGCTGATGCAATCAATGCTTGATTCGTAACCCGACGCTACCGAAACTCGGGGCACCTGAGGTGTCCCATGGACTGGAAGAAAGAACGCGACGCACTGCTCGCCCAGACGATGGCCTTCGTGCAATCGGTCACGGGCAAGGCCGAGATAGCGGCAAGGCCGCGGACGCCGGCAGCGCCTCTGCCCCAGCCCGCCGTGCCGCCAGCCTCGCTCGGTCGGCAGGACGCCCGCGCGAAGCCCGCACCGACCGAAAAGCCGCCGGAAGCCGTCGCGCCCCCCGCCGTCACCCGGCCTGAGCAGCTCGCGCCGCTCTCGCTGCCGCAGACCGACCTGAAGCGCGAGATCCAGGATCGCATCGCGAGCTTCCGCGCGCACCAGGAGCGGTTCAACCGTGAGCGAGCGGAATATTTCAACGCCACGCTGGCCAAGCTCCGCACCACGATCGACGAGGGACCCGCCTCGCCACGCGGCAACGACTAGCGAAGGGGTCAGCCCTCGATCTTCGCCAGCACCGGCAGCAGGTAGGTCAGGAACGCGGAGGCATTCTCGCTCATGGGGAAGTGGCCGAGGCCCTTCATGATGGTGACCTCGCAGCCCGCGATACTTCGCCCGACCGCGAGCGTCTCCTCCGGGGTGCAGGAATAGTCGTACTCGCCCGACAGCAGGAACAACGGGCAGCGGCTGGTGTCGATGTCGGACACGCGCTCGCGGATATCGCCGTCGATCTTGTAGAAGTAGAGATCGCCCTTGAACACGCCCGGACCGCCCTGCATGTAGTGCCATAGCGTCTCCCAGCGCTCGGCCTCCGGCGCATCGGGCCCGACCAGGCCGGACACGATCGCGCCGCAGACCTCGCCGCCATGCACGTCACTCCGGTGCAGGAAGTTCAGGTCGTAATAGGGATCGACATGCGCGCCGGCCTGCAGCCCGATGATGGCGCGGAAGCGCTCGGAATGCTCCAGCGCCAGATGCAGCGCGATGCGGCCGCCGATCGAGCAGCCGATCAGGATCGGCCGCTCCAGGGCGAGCGCCTCCATCACCGTCAGGATCATCTCGGTATAGTGCGCCAAGGTGAGCTGGTATTCCTCCTCGTGCCAGCCCTCCGGCGGCGAGGACTTGCCATGCCAGGGCATGTCGAAGGCGATGACGCGATGGCGCGCGGTGATGCGCGCATCGTTCATCAGCGCACGGTACTGCCGGCCATCGGCGCCGGCGGTGTGCAGGCAGAGCAGCGGCGTGCCTCGGCCTGCTTCCTCGACATAGAGACGGTGCGGCCGCCCGAGCAACTCCAGGCGCAGATAGCGGCCGATGATCGGCTCGAATGTCGCCGTCATGCACCGACCCTCTCGGCGCGCAGCTTCGCGAGCGCTTCCTTGAAGTAGCGCAGGTTCGCCATGAAAATTTTCAGGTCGCCTTCGGCTCTCAGCACCCGCCGCTTGATCAGCGCCATCAGGTCGTTCGAGCCCGGCGGCGGCCGCGCGCTCCAGAATTTCTCCCACTCCGCCGCCGGCGCGCGCAGCGCGAACGACCAGGACGGCATCACGAACGGCCCCGGGACCACGGACACCACCGTGCCCTCGGCGATCGCGATCAGCCAAGAGGTCTCACCTATCTCCAACAGGAACGTCGTGGTCAGGTAACGTCCATGCCGCACCAGCACCGCATCATCATTGATCCGTGCCTTCAGCGTCTCGAGCATGCGCATCTCCGTCCACCGGAGTCCCGGCTCGTCTCCATGATGAACGGAACGGTCGTGGCGTCAACCACCGCAGGATCCCAAGGCAGTCTTCGAGTCGATCGCCTCGGGCGCCAGCCTGCGCGACCGCCCGGCCCAGCACCAGGCCGGCGGCGAGCGCCAGGAGCGTCAATCCAAGAATCGTATTCCATGGCATGAAGCAATTTCCTTCGACCAGGTGCCGCTGCGAGAAAAATCAGCGCCCGGTGCCGAACGTCGCGTCGTAGCGAACCGGCGGGCGCGCAACGGCCTTGGTGTTTCGAGCGGAGGACCGTCGAACACCTGCTCACTCTCGTGGAGCCAGCAGCGGCGGTGCCATCGCGATGACGTGAGCTTCGGCCAGGCGCACGCCGGGTTATTCTATGACTTCGGTTTCATGTGCTGCTATTCTCCTGGCTGTCGCGGTGGCCTTGCACAGGTCAGTTCGCCTGTTCGACGCATGATCATCACGAGGCGGTGTTTCATCTAGGAAAGCCGCATGGCGCGGTCTTGGGCAGGAGTGCAGACGATATGGCCGACAGTGCGAGCGCGGGCCAGCGCGGCGGCCTGGACCGGGCTTCTCGGGCCGATGGACCGACCATGGTCTGGTCCACCGACGGAATTCCTCCGCCGGCGCGCTTTTCGTACTGGCGCGACGTGGTCCGCAGCGCGGCCATGGGTTTTTTCGGCACGCCGGAGGCGGTCTCCCCCGGCGAATTCTCCGCGCGTGTCGAGCTCCGCAGTTGCGGTCCGCTTCGCTTCATGCTGGCAGAGTCGAGGACGAGCTATCAGATCGTTCGCACGCGCCGGGACGTTGCCAACGCCTCCGATCACTATGCGCTCTATCTGCAACTCAGCGGAGAGACGACCTCGATCGTGGGCGGAGAGGCGGTCAAGCTCCACCCCGGCGACATCGGATTTTGCGAAGGCCGGGAATACCGCGCCCAGCACGGCGGCCGGTGCGCGATCGCGATGGTGCCGCTTGCCATGATGGAGCGGCGGGCGCCCTGGCTGCGCGACCGTCCGCACCGCAAGCTCGCCTCCGATGCGCGCTTTGCCGCTCATTTGAGGCTTCACATGATGGAGCTTGCCGGCAACGACTCACCGCTCGGCGACGCCGAGACCAGCCTGCTGGCGGAGAGTCTCTGCAACCTCGTGGCGCTGGCGGGCACCGACGGGATCCCGTCGCGGCGGCTGGAGGCGGAGTTGAAGGTCGAGGCGCTGCTGGCCTTCTGCCGGCAGAATCTTCATGACCCCGAACTGTCGCCCCAGCAGGCGGCCGACCGCCTCAGCATCTCGGTCAGGACCCTTCACTCGCGCTTCAGGCTGACCGGCCGGACGTTCGGGCAATGGCTGCTCGAAAACAGGCTTCAGGGCTGCAGCCACGCGCTGCGTGATCCCAGGCAGCGGGTGCTGAACATCTCGGAGCTCGCCTATCGCTGGGGGTTCAACGACCTGTCCTATTTCAACAGGACGTTCAGGGCGCATTTCGACATGACGCCCCGCGAATGGCGGAACGGTTCCGAAGCCTCATAAGGCGCGGCGCCCTGACGGGCGACCGGTCGCATCTTTACAGGAACACGCAGACCAGCGCGAGGTTGGCTGCGCAGGCGACCATCAGGCCGATCGCCAGCCCCAGCGGCGTCCGATCACAGAAGGTCTGCCGGTTGTCGGTTCCCATGGCCTGAATCATCCGGCGATTCTGGGTCAAGAGTCCCGCGGATTCTTTTTTCCGGCGTTTACATCTCGTTAAGGACTCAGAATGGGCTCAAACAGCTGTTCACGGATCCGATTCCAGCCCTCGGCTTGCCGCAACTGAACTCTTCCCTACGCGTTAATCGATTGTTCACCGGAGCCGATTCCGATGCCGTATGCGCTGTTCTGCAACGAGGCCAAGCTGAGCAAGTCCTATCCGACGGAGGCGGACGTCTGGTGGCTCGCCAAGCAAAGCGGTCTCGTCGTCGATGCGGCCACCGATGAGGGCAAACCGGCGCCCCGGCCGGTGCTGGACAACGACTACGAGATCAGGCCCTGCCGGCCGGAACCTCAGGAAGACCCCGCACAGAACAAGCTGGACGCCGAACGCCAAGCCCAGCATGATATCCAGTTCCTGTCCTGAACGGAGGACCGGCGGCCCCGACCAACTTTCAGATTCAGCCAGTGGCACACCCCTGCTCCCGCAGGCGTGGAGCAATCCTATCTAAGCACAGGGGTCGTTTCACCCCCCGAGTGGGGGAAGGTCGGATCGCATCGCCAGATCGTGAGAGCGACTTACGGCGTCGCCACCGCCAGCGACGCCTGCTCGGCGGTGAGAGGGATACAGACCCGCTTGCGGTGCAGGCCCCTGATCGCGCCGGTCACCTTGAGCACCTTGCCGGACGGGCAGGACCCGTCCTGAACGAAGGCAACCTCATACGGCGCGAGCATCAGCGGCTCCGATTTCAGGATGGTTTGAGCCGCGCAAGGCACCACCATCGCCGACGCGACCAGTACCGACGCCAAAATACGCATATTCGTTGTCCCACAGCCGGCTGATGCTCTAATAGCGCATCTGGGCGACAAGTTTCACGCGCCCGCAAAAATATTTTTGCCGCGCGTCAAACAGGCGCTTGCTGTTTGTTGAGTCGACGGGCCGACGCTGGGCCGGCCCTTCGAGGAGACTTCAACACCCTCAGTATTTCGCGCCGACCGGCCCACCCCAGCCGAACCGATAGTTGACGCCGACCTTGACCGAGTGCTCGTCGTCGCGGAAGCGCGATCCAACGATCTCGGCCGGACCCCCGGTAAAGGTCGTCGTGCCGAAATTGTAGTATTGGTATTCTGCCTTGGCCGACCAGCTCGGCGCGAACATATATTCCAGGCCGGCGCCGACGGTCCAGCCGCTCTGCTGGGCGCCGGTCGTGGTGAAGGGAGCCGGCGTTCCGGCAACGCTCACACCGATATTGGGATTGTCGCGCCAGGCATAGCCGCCCTTGGCGTACAGCAGCCCCGGTCCCCAGGTGTAGCCGACACGACCGGTGACGGAGCCCAATTGGTCGTTCCGGCCCGTGACAAGGGTGCCGCCGGGAAACAGCACGCCGGTGTTGTTGCTGTTCATCCAGCTATACTGGGCCTCGATGCCGCCGACGAAATTGGATGAGAACTGGTAGTCGAAGCCGCCTTGCACGCCGCCCATGAAGCGTGCGTCGTTGCCCATGAGGTTGTTATTGCCGTCGGTGAAAACCCCGCCGACATGGCCGCCGATATAGAAGCCCGTCCAATTGTAGACCACGGCCGGGGGCGTATAGACCGGCGCCTTGGCGTAGGGCCGCGGCGGCAGGTCCGCCGCCAGCGCAGGGCTTGCAAAAAGGCCCAGGGCGGCTGCGCTAAGCAAAAGCCTTTTCATGAGAATTCCCCAGTTTCGTCCATTGACGTGTCTCAACAACGTGGCCTCTTTTTGGTTGCTTCACGGCGATGCCGCAGCTGTGATCGTCCTTGACCGTGGCCGTAAAGCAACAATCGTCTTTCGTTCCCCCGTCGGAAGAATTTTCTGTCTCAAGGCGCGGTTCCGCCCTTAATTATGTCGTGATTGTGAAAGGCCGGTTCAAGGGACCGTAAAAGGCAGCCCAGCCGTCACAAAGACGCGATTGCTGGCTCAGCGCGACATCTTTTCCAGCTCCGGAAACGGCCCATAGGCGGCGCCGGCGCAGAGGTCGCCCGGGTTGGGCGCGATCCGGTCGAGCCGGCCGTCGACATAGACCACGGCGCGTACCCGCGGGTCGCGATAGGTCCCGTCGGACTCCCGCGCCGCAAAGCGCAGGCAGCTCACATAGCGGTTTCTGCCGCCGACCACGCGCTGGACCGGGTCGGCCATCTCCGCCGCCCGCACGGCTGCGGGATCGTTGAGATAGGTGTGCATGAAGGCCACGAGTTCGGTGCGGTGGTTGGTCGGAAACGGCTGAACGGCGTTGCTGTCCTCCACGAAGGAGGTGCTTCTGGTCTCGTCGCTGTCCATGCAGCCGGCGAGCGCCAGCGGCAGCAGCAGAACGAAGTGCCTCGCCAAGTGCCTTGCCGATGTCCCCAATTGCAAACCCGTGGTCTCGAGAGTCCGCAGCCCCGCGCTTTCGTTCTAGACCCGGACCAACCCGAAGCAAATTCACATTTCGCAGGGAGGACACGGGCACCGGCCCGCCCGCAAGCGGGGGACGTTGTTGCGGGCGAGCCGGACCTTCGATCCCGGCGCGGTGGGGGCAATGTGGGATTGAGCCGCGCCGGGAATGAATCAGCCGCGCTTGGTCGCGGCCGCGGCGTGCTTGTAGCTCACCTTCGCCTTGGTCGGGTGCTTGTAGCTCACCTTGGACTTCGCCTTCAGCGCGCCGGTCTTGATGCCGTGCACCTTCCGGTGCTGCGCATAGTGATGCCGACGGTGCTTCCTGTGGCTGAGCTTCTTGACGTGAGCCTTCACTTGGGCCTTGGGCGCCTCGGCCTTGTCGGACTTGTTGTCGGCGTTGACCTGCGCGATCCGGGTCGTGGGCGCCTTCGTAAGCTTGCCGGAGCTCGTGGCGAGCGCCGGCGCGGCGAGCATGGAAACGGCGAGCAGGGCTGCGGAAAT
>NZ_JAFAVV010000776.1 GCF_019242285.1 Bradyrhizobium sp. | reverse complement strand
ACGTAGGAATAGCCTGCCAGCGCGGCGACGCCCTCCTGGATGCGCGCGCCGCCGGCATCATAGAGCCCGATGATCGGCGCCCTCGCCTTCATCGCCATGTCCTGGAGCTTTGTGATCTTCAGCGCATGCGTCTCGGACAGCGAGCCGCCGAACACCGTAAAGTCCTTGGCAAAGACGAACGTCTTGCGGCCGTTCACGGTGCCCCAGCCGGTGACGACGCCGTCGCCCGGCACTTTGGTCTTCTCCATGCCGAACTCGGTCGAGCGGTGCTCGACGAACATGTCGAACTCCTCGAACGAGCCCTTGTCGAGCAGGAGCTCGATGCGCTCGCGGGCGGTCAATTTGCCGCGGGCATGCTGGGCCTCGATCCGCTTCTCGCCGCCGCCGAGCTTGGCGCTGGCGCGCCGGTCCTCGAGGGTATCCAGGATGTCCTTCATCAGCCTTGGTCCGTCCTTGATCTCTGCCAAATCCTCAGGCTTCTAACAGGCCATTTTCGAGCCGGAAAGCGCCTTCGGCGGCCATTGGCGCCCGGGAAGGCGCCCAGACACCGACCAGCGAGGACGCTGCCCATGCGCGAAATTATCCTAGGCGACGGCACCGGCATGGCTGCCGGCGGCGTCAGGAATCTGCTTCGGGTCGAGGGCCTCGTGCTGTTCTCGACCATGCTGGTGGCCTATGAGACCGTCGGCGGCTCGTGGTCGCTGTTCGCGCTGTTGTTCCTGCTGCCGGACATCAGCTTTGCCGCCTATGCGGCCGGTCCCCGCATCGGCGGCGTGGTCTACAACATCGCGCATTCGACGATCGGGCCGATCATGTTCGCTGCGTTCGGGCATGCGCATGGCATGCCGCTGTTGCGCGCGATCGGCATCATCTGGCTCGCGCATGTCGGTCTCGATCGCGCGCTCGGCTACGGGCTGAAATACGCGACCGGCTTCGCCTTCACCCATCTCGGCCGCATCGGCTGGAATTCGACTTGAGGAACCTGCCTCAGCGAAGCCGGCCCGACAGCCGCATCACGAACACCAGCACCTCGGCGACCGCCTTGTAGAGCTCCTCCGGAATTTCCTCGCCGAGTTCGACATTGGAGAGCGCCCCGGCGAGCACCTCATTCTCCTCGATCGGCACGTCGTGGGCTTTCGCGACCTCGATGATCTTGGCGCCGATCGCGCCCTTGCCCTTGGCGACCACGGTCGGGGCGCCGCCCTTGCGGCTGCGGTCGTAATGCAGCGCGACCGCGAGCTGGGTCTTGTTGTCACCGCTCACAGCGCGCGGTCCAGGAAGTGGCCGGCCCGGGTGGGCGCCGGCTGCGGCGGCATGCCGTCGCGGATCACGATGTCGCCAGGTTGGAGCGCGGCCGCGCTCAGCGCCTGGCTGAGCTCAGATGCGCCGGCGCGAAGCTGTGCCGCCGTCGCCGGCCGCTCCGCCCACATCCGCACCGAGGTGCGCTCGCCGCTCAAGGTGATCAGCGCATGCACGGGACCGGCCGGCTCGACATCGAGCGAGAACCGCGCCCGCCACACTTGTTTCGCGGCCTTCAGCTCGTTGCCGCCTCCGCCGTCGCGCGAGATCTCGAATTGCGCCATCGCGGTGCCTTGCGCCGTCGCGAACGGAATCTCGAAATTCCAGCGCGGCGCGTTCGCGTCGGCTGGGTTGGGCATGGCCGGATCGGCGCGATCCGGCAAGGATGCGACCTGCAGCAGGGTCTGGCGCGCCAGCGCGGCGTCGGTGTCGTCGAGCAGGCGATGCACGATGGTGCCAAGCGGCGCGTCGGGCGGCAGCGCGGAAAGCTCGATCGGCTGCGCCACCGGCAGGCCGCCGCGCAGCGGTGGTGGCGGCGTGGTCGTATGCACGGCCGTCTCCGCGCTGCGGCCGTCCGGCAGCGCCACGGTGAGCGTCGCGACGTTGCCGGGCACGCGCGGGAGCCGCTGCAACGCCTCCTGCATCAGGGTCAGCACCGCGCCCGTGGTCGCGGCCTTCGGCTCGGTATTCGATAGCGCCTCGTTGAGCAGGAGTGCGCCAGGATTGGTCGGTGCATCCTGCCCGGCGAGCGGGGAACGCGGCTGCGGCGACACCGCGTCGGAAAGCGCGTCCTCCACCGCCAACGTCGGCGCCAGCACGGGCGAAGCCGCGGCGACCGCGGGCCTGCTACTGCTCGCAGGCGTCAAGGTGGCGACCGATGGCGCCGGCGAATCTTCACCGGCCGCGACGGTTGCCAGCAATGCCTGACGCAGGACGATCAAGGCCGCCTTGAGATCGGGAACACCGGTCGAGGGCAGCGCCGAGCCCGAGGCCAGGGAAGCCTCCAGCAGCAGGCCGGATCTCTGGAACGCGTTCTGGATGTCGCCGCCGGTGAGGCCGGCATCGAGCGGTGTCTGCTGCGCCAGCACCTGGAGCACCGCTCGTTGCAACGGCTGCGGCAAGCGGTCGGAGGCGGCCACGGCATTCAGATCGGCAAACAGCGGCGCGAGGCTCTGCTGATGGGCCGCGGCGTCTTCAGAGGCGGCCGAGATCGCGACCCGCTGGGGCGGTGTCAGCGGGTCGTTGTCGGGCACGATTGCGCTCGCAACGTTGGCTGCCGTATTCGCCGAAAGGCTCGTAGCGAGGCCTGCCGTATCAGCCGTCGCGGCGCCGGCGCCCTGCCCCACCACCGCCAGGCGAAAGCCGGTCGGCGTCTGCGACACCGCAAGCTGCAGTTGCTGGCCCACCTGCAAGGGAATTTCGGAAAGCACGTCGATCGAGAGATTGGCGATCGCGATCTGCACCAGGTTGTCGGCGACCTTCAGAACCTCGGCACTGACCACCGCCCCAGGCTGCAGCACGAGGCCGGAGGCAGCGCCGCCCACGCCCTGCGCGGGGATGATCGGAAGGCTCGGGTTGACTGTCAGCGCCATCGCTGGAGCCTACCCTAGCGCCGTAAACCTGCCGTTAACCCGCGCGCCCCTTCAGCGCCGCGAGGATATGGCTGGCGGCGTCGAAATCGATCCGCCGCGCGGCGCGCCGGCTCGTCGCCTCCTCGTCCTCCCCCCATTGCTCGGCGTTCCAGTCCTCGTCGACATGGGCGGCGCGCCAGACCTGCTCGGCGTCGCGCACGCCATGCAGCAGCGCGAGCGCCAGCAACGCCGAGCCGGTGAGCGTGGTCACCACATGGGCGGCCGCGACCAGCCAGGGATCATCGGGCAGCGCCCCACGCGCGGCGGCCACGGCGCCCTCCGGCTGGCCGACATGCCGGATGCCTTCGGACAGGATGAAATGCGCGCCGAGCGCGTCCCTGGCCCAGGCCAGCACCGGATCCCAATGCTCGGTCTCGCGCGCGACCAGCGCCGCGGGATGTCCGGCGCGATAGAACAGAAGATCGGAGGCGAGGTATTTGGCGACGTCGTCGCGGACCTGCCCGGTGCGATCGACCACGGCCTCAACCACGCTGTTGGCAAACCGCGTCAACGGCATGGTCAGCGGATCGATCGTCTCCCGCTGCGCCGCCCATTCCGCCGCCGCGGCCTCCGCCAGCTCACGGCTCGGCAGCGTGACGATGCGGCCCGAAGGTGTCCGGATCGGCTTGCCGTCGAGCGTGACCGCAAAGCCGCCATCGGCCTCGGCGACGCCGGCCGCGACATAGAATCGCTTGCGCCGGGGCGTGCGCGCGGACCGCCGCGCCGCCTCCTGCGGATCGAGCGGGGACTGGCCCGCCATCTCGTCGAATAGTTCACGCATGGGGTAGATTTGCTTCGGTTCGTCGCATCATTCAAGCTTCGTGGATGTGATATGGGGAGGCCGGTCAAAGCGAGCCCCTCGCGGTGCGGAACCTGGCAGCGATACCTTTCCTGATTGCCTGTCTCGGCGCGACGCCGGCCGAAGCCGGCTTCCGCTCGCCGGAATCGCTGGTCCGCAATGTCTATGCCTATTACGGCAACGGCGCGCCGGAATTGTCGAAGGGGCTCCCACACGACAAGGCAGTCGCGAGGCAGTTCTTCGAGCCGAGCCTGGTGGCGGCCTGGACCGCGCCACGCAGCGAGCCCTACGACTTCCTGGTGCAGAGCCAGAGCTGGCGTCTCGGCGCGATCTCGATGTCGATCCTGCGCCGGCAGTTCGACAAGACCTATGTCGCCGTGACCTTCGACAATGGCGGCCGCGCGGTGACGCTGAACTTCATCCTGGCGCGCTATCCCGACGGCTGGGTGATCACGGACGTCGAGAGCCCGCACGATTCGCTTCGGATGTTTCTCGACCAGTTCAGGAATTGATTTCGCCTGATCGGATCATGCAACCCACGACATTTTGTCATGGAACGCGGGCGTTGCAATTCCCGCACTGCATCATATGATGTCCGTCATGTGAAATCTGCCGAGATCATTCTGGGAGCTCGCCATGGCCGCCACCTTCGATCCCGTCGTCATCCTGTCCGCCGCCCGCACGCCGCTCGGCCGCTTCATGGGGGAGCTTACGCCGCTGAGCGCCCACAAGCTCGGGGCGCACGTGATCTCGGCGGCGCTGACGCGGGCGAAGCTCGCCCCTGAGCGGATCGACGAGGTCTTCATGGGCAACGTGCTGCCGGCCGGACAGGGCCAGGCCCCGGCCCGCCAGGCCGCCCGCGGCGCCGGCCTGCCGGACGCGACCGGCGCCACCACCGTCAACAAGGTCTGCGGCTCCGGCATGAAGGCGACCATGCTGGGGCATGACATCATCCGCGCCGGCTCGGCGGAGATCGTCGTCTCCGGCGGCATGGAGAGCATGAGCAACGCGCCCTATTTGCTCGCCAAGGCGCGGGGCGGCTATCGCGCCGGGCACGACCGCATCCTCGACCACATGATACTGGACGGCCTCGAGGATGCCTACGAGACCGGCCGCTCGATGGGCGATTTCGGCGAGGCGACCGCCGAAGCCTATCAGTTCACGCGCAGGGACCAGGACGTCTATGCCGTCGAAACGCTGACGCGGGCACGCAAGGCGGTCGAGGGCGGCGCCTTCAAGGCGGAGATCGCGCCGATCACGCTGACCGAGAAGGCAGGTCCCCGCATCATCGCCAATGATGAGCATCCGCTAAAGGTCGATCCGGCGAAAATCCCCGCGCTCAAGCCGGCATTCCGGGCCAATGGCACGATCACGCCGGCGGCTTCCTCGGCCAATGCCGACGGCGCGGCAGCGCTGGTTCTCGGCAAGCGCTCGCTGGCCGATCGCGACGGCCTGCCCGTGCTCGCCGAGATCAAGGGCCACGCCACCCACAGCCAGGAGCCGCAATGGTTCACCACCGCACCGATCCCGGCGATCCGCAAGCTGCTCGACAAGGTCGGCTGGAGCGTCGGTGATGTCGATCTGTTCGAGATCAACGAGGCTTTCGCCGTGGTCGCGATGGCGGCGCAGAAGGACCTCGGCATCCCCAGGGAGAAGCTCAACATCAATGGCGGCGCCTGCGCGCTCGGCCATCCGATCGGCGCGACCGGCGCGCGGTTGATCGTTACGCTCTTGCACGCGCTCGAGGCGCAGAATCTCAAGCGCGGTATCGCCGCGCTCTGCATCGGCGGCGGCGAGGCCACCGCGATTGCGGTAGAACGCGTCGCTCACTGACCAGACGTCCGAAAATGAGGGAAGTCCGCCATTTCTGCCTTGGCTTCGGTGTGGCAGGGTGGCGGGCTCGTGCGGTTCACCTGTCTTCAATCTGAACTTCCTGAGGTGTCATGATCTCGAACTGGCTCGCGTCGGCGCTCGCCCGCCGCAATATCCACTATGGCTGGGTGATGGTCGGGGTG